>CABUZD010000147.1 GCA_902495945.1 uncultured Collinsella sp. | reverse complement strand
TCCCTTCCGCCCCGGCCACCCCGATCCTGACGGCCCTGTGCGAGAAGACTATCGCTGGCCTGCAGTGGCCCAACTACCGCTCTCAGCGCTGGGGTCACGAGCATGCGACCTTTGTTCGTCCGGTCCGCTGGATCTGCTGCCTTCTGGGCGAGGACGTTGTGCCCGTGTCGTTTGCCGACGTGACGAGTGGCAACACCACGCGTGGTCATCGCGTGCTTGGCCCCGGTGACCATGTGGTCGCCAGCCCCGCCGTCTACGAGCAGGTGCTCGAGGACGCCGGCGTGCTTTCTGCCGAGCGCCGTCGCGAGGCCATCCTTGCCGGTATCGCCGAGGTCGAGGCTGCCCGTCCCGGCTGCCATGTCGATACGCCCAAGAAGGTCTTTGAGGAGGTCATCAACCTCTGCGAGTGGCCGACGGTGCTCGTCGGGACCTTCGATGAGGAGTTCCTCAAGGTCCCGCACGAGATCATCTGCGAGTCCATGCTCACCAACCAGCGCTACTTCCCGATCTATGACGGCGAGGGCAAGCTCACGCGTGAGTTCGTGGTCGTCTCCAACAGCAAGCCCGAGAACGCCGAGCGCGTGATCGACGGCAACGAGCGCGTTGTGCGTGCCCGTCTGGACGATGCAAAGTTCTTCTACGAGGAGGACCTGAAGATCTCCCTCGACGAGTTCCGCGAGCGTCTGGCCAAGGTCGCCTTCCAGGAGAAGCTCGGTAGCGTGCTCGCCAAGTCCGAGCGCATCGAGCAGCTCGCGCTCGCTATTGCCCGTGAGGCACACCTGGGTGCTCACCTGGCAGCCGATGCCGCTCGCGCCGCGCACCTGTGCAAGGCCGACTTGGTATCCAACGCCGTCGTCGAGTTCACGAGCCAGCAGGGCGTGATGGGCGGTTACTACGCCACCGCGATGGGGGAGAACGATGAGGTCGCCCACGCCATTCGCGATCATTATCGTCCCCGCTTTGCCGGTGACGAGCTGCCCGAGGGCACCGCTGGCTGCATCGTGGCCTGCGCCGACAAGCTCGATACCATCGCCGGTATCTTTGCCATTGGCGAGCCCCCGACCGGCTCCTCCGATCCCTACGCGCTGCGTCGTGCCGCTATCGGCATCATCAACATCCTACGCGACCGTCTGCCGATCGATCCCACGTCGCTTATCGACTTTGCCCTTGAGCTCTATTGCGAGCAGGGTATCGAGTTCGACGCCGCCGAGGTCGCTCAGCAGGTTCGCGACTTCTTCCACGGCCGTCTGGTGAGCATGGCCCGCGACGAAAAGATCCCGGCCGATACCGTTGCCGCCGTCTCCGCGGTGCACATCATCGCCCCGTCCGTCTTCTTCGCCCGCTGCGCCGCCCTCGACGAGGCCCGCAAGAACGACGCTGAGACGTTCGATAACCTGGCGACCGCCTATGCCCGCGCCGCGCACATCTCCAAGCCCGAGCTGGGCGCGGAGTACGACCGCGCCCTGATGGGCGAGGTCGAGCTCGCGCTTGCCGATGCCTCCGAGGCTGCTCAGACCGCTGTCGACGCCGCCCTTGCTGCCGAGGATTACCCGGCCGCATTTGCCGCCCTTGCCGCCCTGCGCGCCCCCATCGACCGCTTCTTCGACGAGGTCATGGTCATGGATAAGGACGAGCAGCTTCGCGATAATCGCCTTAAGCTGCTCAACCGCTTCGAGGCCGTTTTCTCCGGCATCGCAAACATCGGTGAGCTTGCTCGCAAAAAGTAAGCCAGCCTGCGCATAAGCGCAAAAGGAGCCCCGCATGGATTGCCCGGTCACCGCTCGTCCCACCGTTATCGTTATCTCCGACTCGCTCGGTGATACCGCTTGTGAGGTGGTGCTTGCGGCGTCCGGGCAATTTGATGAAGGGGCTTTTCGTCTCTTGCGCCTGCCCAAGGTGAACTCGGTGGAGCAGGTCAAGTCGTTTGTGGGTCCGCGCGTCGATGCCGATCATCGCGATATTGCCGTGTTCCACACCATTGTCGATCCGGCGCTTCGCGCCCGTGTGCTCGATTACCTGGGCATGCTGCATATCCGTTCGGTCGACCTGATCGGCCCGACGCTCGCCGTGCTGTCGTCGCTCATCGGTGTGCCGCCCAAGGGCGTTGCGGGCGTGATTCACAAGACCGATGACCGCTATTTCCATCGTATCGAGGCCATGGAGTATTTCGTTGAGCACGATGACGGGCGCGGCTGCGACGATCTGTCGGGTGCCGATATCGTGCTGCTGGGCGTATCGCGTACGTCCAAGACGCCGCTGTCGATGTATTTGGCCTATCAGGGCTACAAGGTCGCCAATGTCCCACTGGCGCATGGCATGGAGCCGCCCAAGTCGATTTACGAGGTCGACCCGATGCGCCTGTTCGGCCTGATTTCGACCGTCGATGTGATTTCCGAAATTCGCGATAGCCGCTTGGGCGATGACTACGCTCGTGCCGTTGCCGGCTCCTATGCCGAGCCTGAGAGCGTGCACAGCGAGCTCGAGGAAGCCCGTGCGCTCATGAAGCGCCTAGGCTGCTTTGTGGTGCGTACCGACGGCAAGGCCATCGAGGAAAGCGCAGCCGAGATCATTAGCCACTTGGAGGAAATCCAAGAAGCCCGTGCCCGCCGCGCCGCCCGTCGAGCCTAATAGTAGCAGCATTTTGATAAAGCGATTTAGCAAAAATATCGCATCTGACCTGCACTTTCTTACAGTGGTATATTCATAAGGTAACCACCTTTACCTACCGTTTACCGCCAGTTTTAGCACGTTTACCAAACCGCGCATCCTCTGCTTAAGCCCGCTCAAAACCCGCCGTATAGTTCCCTCACGGCCCGCATTTGGCGGGTCGATTCGTTACCACGGTCGTGCGCGTAAGTGCATGAAAGGGGAAGTATCGTGAGCGATTGCAAGAGGGTTTACCGTTTTGGAACCGACGCCCAGGGCACCTGTGTCACTGAGGGCGACAAGTCCATGAACTTCGTGCTTGGCGGCAAGGGCGCAAACCTTGCCGAGATGAGCCGCATCGGCCTGCCGGTTCCCGGTGGCTTTACCATTACCTGCCAGACTTGCGTCGAGTACTCCGGTGCCGGCAACGTGTGGCCCGAGGGCGCACTCGATGAGATCGTTGCTGCCGAGGCGGACCTCGAGGCCCGCTGCGGCAAGAAGCTCGGCGACGCCTCCGATCCGCTGCTCGTGTCGGTTCGTTCGGGCGCTCCGTTCTCCATGCCCGGCATGATGGACACGGTCCTCAACTTAGGCCTCAACGACGACTCCGTTCAGGGGCTCATCGCCCAGACGCAAAATCCGCGTTTTGCTTGGGATAGCTACCGCCGCTTTATTCAGATGTTCTCCAACGTCGTTATGGGCGTTGACGCCGACCTGTTCGAGAACGCCCTGACCCAGGCCCGTCTGGTCGCCGGCGTTCGCGTCGATTCCGAGCTTTCGGCTGAGGACCTGCAGGAACTCGTCGAGACCTTTAAGGGCATCTTCTCCGAGAACGTCGATGCCTCCCTGTATCCCGAGCTCGAGGTCGCTGACGGCAAGCCCGTCTTCCCGCACGACCCGGAGCTTCAGCTACGCCTTGCCATCCAGGCCGTCTTTGGCAGCTGGATGAACGAGCGTGCCTGCATCTACCGCAAGCAGCATGGCATTTCCGACGACCTCGGCACCGCCGTCAACGTGCAGGCCATGGCCTTTGGCAACAAGGGCGAGACCTCTGCGACGGGCGTCGCCTTTACGCGTAATCCGGCCGACGGCACCAAGGAGTTCTACGGCGATTTTCTGGTTAACGCCCAGGGCGAGGACGTCGTCGCCGGCATCCGCAACACCGAGCCCATTGCCGACCTCAAGACCACCCCGGGCCTCGAGTCCGCAGGTGAGGAGCTCGAGCGCGTGTTCCTGACGCTCGAGGATCATTATCGCGATATGTGCGATATCGAGTTCACCATCGAGCAGGGCAAGCTCTGGATGCTCCAGACCCGCGTGGGCAAGCGCACCGCCACCGCCGCCCTGCGCATCGCTATCGAAATGGTCGAGGAGGGCCTGATCACCCGCGAGGAGGCCGTGAGCCGCATCGATCCCGCGCAGCTCGACCAACTCCTGCACCCGCAGTTTGACGCCTCCAAGAAGTACGAGGCGCTGGCCAGCGGTCTGAACGCCAGCCCCGGTGCCGCCGTGGGCGAGGTCGTGTTCTCGAGCGACGACGCCGTCACGCGTTCCGCCGAGGGCCACAAGGTCATTCTGGTTCGTTGGGAGACCAACCCCGACGACCTGAAGGGCATGGTCGCCGCCGAGGGCATCCTGACCAGCCACGGTGGCAAGACGAGTCATGCCGCCGTTATCGCCCGCGGCATGGGTACGCCCTGCGTCTGTGGCGTTGAGCGCTTCCATATCGACGCCGCCGAGAAGGTCGTGCGCATCGAGGGCAGCGACCGCGTGCTGCGCGAGGGCGATGTCATCTCCATCGACGGCACCCAGGGCATCGTCGTCGACGGCGCCGTCGACCTG
>CABUZD010000146.1 GCA_902495945.1 uncultured Collinsella sp. | reverse complement strand
TGGGGATATAGGGACTCGCAACGTCAACATAGCTCTGGATGGACTTGACCTCGGGGAGCGCCTTGAGCTCATTGGAGAGTGCCTGCTCCTCGCTCACCTCTCCACGGGGAACGAGCACAACGTAGGTATCGGAGTTGCCAAAGACCTCCTTGACCTTGTCCATATCCTGACCAAGCCGCGTATCCGAACCAAAAATGTGCGAAGTGCCGTAGTAGTACGTGATATCGCTGGAGGTCGATGCCACACGCGCAGGGTAAACCACGGCGAGGATCACGACGGCAGCGGGGATACAGACCTTGAGCACCAGACGGGCGAACTTACCCAGCGGCGGGACAAAGGGCCTGTGCTGCGATTTTTGCACAAAGCCATCGAACTGAACGAACATCGAAGGAACAAAGGTAAAGACCGATACCAGGCTGATGGCGATACCCTTTGCAAGGGCAAGACCAAGGTCGGGGCCGATCTTAAACTGCATGGCGGCAAGCGCGATAAAGCCGATGCAGACCGTGCAACCGCTCGAAAACACGGCGACCGAGGACAGGCAGCACGACTGCACCATGTCTTCGGCAACGCTGCCGTGGCGGCCACGCTCCTCGTTAAAGCGGTGCAGCAAAAAGACCGAGAAGTCCAGCGCGATGGCAACCTGCAAAATGGAGCCCGCAGAGTTGGTGACAAAGCTAATCTCGCCAAAGATGAGGTTGGTGCCCCAGTTGATAAACACCGAGACGCCCAGGCCCAGCAGCACCAGGATGGGTTCGGCCCAGCTGGTAGTCGTGATGACCAGAATCACGAAGATAATCGCTATGACAGCGACCGTGATAATGCTGATCTGCTGCTCGGTCGATGTGGTGGCGAGCGCGTTAGACATGGCCGAGCCCGTAATGGCGCCCTCGTCGCCCACGATATCTCGAATAGCGTCGGTTGCCTCGATCTCCTTTTCGGAATTAACCGTCACCGTAAACAGGGCGTTGTTCTTTTTGTAATAGGTCTCAACGGTGTCTTTGTCTTGCGTGGCAAGCGGCTGATCGATATCTGCCGCGTCGTCAAGCCATAGGACCTCCTCGACGCCGTCGACCTTTTTGATTTTGTCCTTGTATTTGAGCGCCTGAGCGATCGAGACATTGGGCACCATAACGCGACAGTTGGGAATGTCACCCTCAAACTCATCACCCATGGTATTCAGAGCGACGGTCGACGCCGCTTCGTCGGGCAGATAGCTCGTAATGTCGTAGTTAACGCCTACAAACTGGCGCAGGAACAGGCATACCAGTGCTGCCACCGCATAGAACGCGATGATGGGTTTGCGGTGCTTCACGACCCATCGAAATAGCCTCTCTTTCAACCTCAATCCTCCATAACGCTCAGCCTATGTTTTGCTCTTTGTTATATTCCACATTTGGTAGTTATACAACATGTGTAGGATAAAGGAGCCATAAAGATATGCGATTGACGCGGTCCCGGAGCCAAAACAGCCGCTGCAGAAGCAGTTCGGAAAAGGTCCTCAGCGGAAACTGCATCCCAGTTTTTAGACGAAAAACGGGATATGGTTTCTGGTTGGCCTAGATAATCGTCAGATTTAGCTGAGCGTCTGCCCCTATGTTTCCAAATGAATACGGTGTGAGCTGCGGACAAGGATTTTCCCCGCAAGCACTCTAGTATGCTAAAGTACCCAAAAGACCGGCGGAGCTATGCCGGTCGTTTGTTCTGTATGCAACACAGCATGAGGAGGCTCACCAGATGACGGCCACACCGTGGGGATTCCGGGACATATTGCCCGAGGAGGCTCAGGCGCGCGAGGAGATCGCGCTGACGGTGAAGGGCTGCTTTAGGGAGCATCATTATCTGCCGGTTGAGACGCCGCTGCTCGAGGACAAGGGCTCGCTCGAGGAGGGCGGCCGTATCGCGGACACGCCGTTTAAGCTTTTTGACGATGACGGCCGCTTGTTGGTGGTTCGTCCCGACAATACGTTGCCGATCGTGCGTTTGGTCTCGACCCGCATGCGCGCGGCCGACTTGCCGCTGCGCCTGCGCTATGAGGCGCCGGTGGTTCGCGAATGCCAGCGCAATGCCGGCGGTTCGCGTCAATTTACCCAGCTGGGTTTTGAGCTCATCGGCGCGGGCGATACCGCGGGCGATGTCGAGATCGTCTCGCTGGTGGCCGAGGCCGTTCGCAAGTTGGCGCTGCCCGATGCGCGCATTATCGCAGGTAGCGTGCGCCCGTTTAAGGAGCTGCTCGCGTCGTGCGAGGATCGCGAGCTGGCTGCCGAGGCTCTGCGCTGCGTGCACGCCAACGACTTTGTGGGCCTCGATGCCCGCGTGGCGGCAAGCGCCGAGACCGATGCCGTTAAGGCCGCCGTCAGCGAACTGCCGCGCCTGCATGGTGGGGCCGAAGTGCTCGATCGCGTGGATGCGCTGCTGGCGGCTGCCGGTATTGTCGCGCCGCTGACGCGCGAACTCCGTGCCCTGGTTGATGGTCTGGCTCCCGAGGACGCCCAGGTGCTGTCGTTCGACTTCTCCATCATGAACTCTTTCGATTACTACACGGGCCTGGTCTTTAAGGCCTATGCCGGTGGCCTGCCCGATCCGGTGGGCTCGGGCGGTCGCTACGACTCTATCTTTACCGGCGCGTTCGGCGACGGCATCGAGGTGCCGGCGGCGGGCTTCGCCTTTTCGCTCGAGCGTCTGGAGGCCGCGTGCACCTCTGCCGAGGACGCCGCCTCCGATGGTGACCCCGCCGTGGGCCGCGGCGCCGAAGGCCCGCTACGCATCGCCGTGCCCAAGGGCTCGCTTAAGGCCGACACGCTCGACGTGCTCGAGGCCGCGGGCCTGGACGTCTCTGAGCTGCGCGACCCCGGCCGTCACCTGATCGTGCGCGGCCGCGACACGCGTGCCGGCAAGGGCGCGGTCGGCGATATCGAGTTTGTTATCGTGCGTCCCAGCGATGCGCCTGCCTTTGTGGGCTGCGGTGGTGCCGATTGCGGCATCTGCGGTTGGGACTCGCTCATTGAGGCAGACCTCAACCTGCTGCAGCTGGTCGACCTGGGCTATGGTCTGTGCACCTTTATCGAGGCGGAGCCCGCGTGGCGCGCCGGCCAGGCCGAGCGCAACTATGCCCGCCGCGGTTCGCTTCGCGTGGCCACCAAGTACCCGCGCATTGCGAGTGCCTGGTATGCCGAGCGCGGCGTGAACGCCGATATCGTCTCGCTGCACGGTAACATCGAGCTGGGCCCCATTGTCGGCATGACCGATCGCATCGTGGACATCACCGCCACGGGCGCCACGCTGCGCGACAACGACCTGGTCATCACCGGCCGCATCATGGACTGCACGGCCCGCTTCTTTGTCAATCCGGGTGCTGCGCGCCTGGATCCGCGCGTACGCAATCTGGCAGATCGCTTGGCCGCGGCCGTTAAGGACAAGCATTTTGAGCCCGTCGCGGGCTCGGCACAATAGCGCGAGCGCGCACGGGCGCCCCAACGTACGGGCTGCGGGCCGATTGGCGCCGCCGCCCGGCCTCTCGTTTTTCGAACACAACCTCGACCGATAGGGGATACCGATATGAAGACCATCAAGCTTGCTCCCGGTGAGCGCCTCGTTACCAACCAGCTCAACCGCAAGGGTGTGCTGCCGCAAAACATCGTCGACGCCGCCCACGATATCGTGGCCAACGTGCGCGTCAACGGCGATGCCGCGGTGCGCGATTACTGCCAGCGTTTTGACGGCGTTGAGCTGCAAAGCTTCCGCCTGCCGCAGGAGCAGATCGATGCCGCGCTCGAAGGCCTCGATCCCGCTTTTGTCGCGGCGCTCGAGAAGGCCGCGCGCCAGATTCGTGAGTTCCACCAGCGCGAGGTCGAGCAGAGCTGGTTTACCACGCGCCCGGACGGCACGATGCTCGGCGTTAAAGTGACCCCGCTCGCGGCGGCCGGCATCTACGTGCCGGGCGGTCGCGCACAGTATCCCTCCACGGTGCTTATGAATGCCATTCCCGCCAAGGTCGCCGGCGTTAAGCGCGTGGTCATGGTGACCCCGCCGCAAAAAGACGGCCTGATCAGCCCCTACACGCTCGCCGCGGCAAAGCTCGGCGGCGTGGACGAAATTTATATGGTGGGCGGCGCCCAGGCCGTGGCCGCGCTGGCATACGGTACCGAGACCATTCCGCGCGTTGACAAAATCACCGGCCCGGGTAACGCCTTTGTTGCGGCGGCCAAGCAGATTGTCTCGGGCGATGTGGGAATCGACATGGTCGCCGGCCCGTCCGAGGTCTGCGTGCTGGCCGATGCTACGGCCAAGCCCATGGTGGTCGCGGCAGACCTGATGGCTCAGGCCGAGCACGATCCGCTGGCAGCCTGCTATTTGGTGACCTGCGACGAGCAGTTTGCGCGCGAGGTCGAGGCGGGTATCGATATTCTGGTGGCGCAGTCCCCGCGTGCCGAGATCACGCGTGCCTCGCTCGATAACGAGGGCACCATCGTGGTGGCCGCCGATATGGCTGCCGCTGTCGAGGCGGTGAACACCGTGGCGCCCGAGCACCTT
>CABUZD010000145.1 GCA_902495945.1 uncultured Collinsella sp. | reverse complement strand
GCGGTTTCTAGCATGTTGCATGCACTGGGGGAGGTGAGGCCGAATGCCCGATAAAAAGCTGACTGACGAGTTACTCAATGAGCTTCTCGACGCGCCAAACATCGATGGCTATATCAAGGAGCACGACTTTGCCACCCCGTCGCTTTCGGACTACCTGAAGCAGCTGCTGCAGGAAAAGGGCTTGGAGCGCTCGCGCGTGGTTCGTATGGCCGATCTCAATGAGACCTTTGGCTATCAGATCTTTACCGGTGCGCGTCATCCGAGTCGCAATAAGGTGCTGCAGATTGCCTTCGCCATGGCGCTAACGCTCAAGGAGACCAACCGCGCCTTGACGGCGGCGGGTGCCAACATCCTCAATTGTAAGGACCGCCGCGATGCGATTATCATCTTTTGCATCGATCGCGGGTGCAGCCTCCAAAAGGTCAACGAGGAGCTGTATCGCTTTGGCGAGGAGACGGTGAGTTAGCGGCTGATATCTGAGCTGGCGGAGCTGTCGAACAACGAGGCAAACGAACGGGGCGCGGATGCCATGGGGTGTCTGCGCCCTGCGCTATGATGGAGGCTATGGATACTCAGACCCCAACATATTCCGATGACGAGCTGACCGCAGCGCTTGCCGAGCACCTGGTGTCGCTCGATCGCGACGACAGCTATCGCGTGGAGCGTGTACTTAAGCGCTCGTCCGTTGAAGCAACCGAGCTCGTGTACTTTGAAGGAACCGGCGGCGGCTCGCTCGGCCCCTTTGTCCGCAAACGCATCGATGCTTCGGCTCAAATCGGCGGGGCATACGAGCGTCTGTTTGCCGCTCAGCGGGCAGGCAGGCGTTTTGAGCACCTGCCCAGAATCGTCGATTGTCGTCGTGTGGGCGACGAGCTCAACGTGGTTATGGAATACATCGAAGGGGAGACACTCGGGGCGCTGGTGGACCGTCTGGGAGCCACCCCCGATTATGCGTGTGAATTGTATCCTGCCCTATGCGATGCCGTGGGCGAGCTCCACGCCGGTTTTGCAATGGCGGGGGAGACTTCGGCGCCGGTGATCCATCGCGACCTCAAGCCGTCGAATATCATCGTGACAGGTGCCAACTATACGCCTGATGACGGCCTGACGTTTTCATCGCTGGTGATTATCGACTTGGGGATCGCGCGCGTATGGCGCGATGGCGCGGATGCCGATACTGTCAAGTTTGGGACACGGCCCTATGCGCCGCCCGAGCAGTATGGGTTTGGGCAGACGAGTGTGCGAAGCGACGTCTACGCACTTGGCGCCCTGTTGTTCTTCTGCTTGACGGGAGCCGACCCTAAACCAGGGCTCGACATGCGCGAGCAATGCGAGGCGAGCGGCATTTCCACTCCACTTGCCGATGCCGTCTGCATGTCGATGGCACTCGACCCGGCCAAGCGTTTTGCGAGCGCGGAAGCGTTGGGACGGGCGACGCGCGCGGCATACGATCTGAGTCGCCCCGTGCGGCCTCCTGCGCCTGCGCCTGTCCGTACTCCGGCCTCGGAGGCGGTGTTGACGCCCCAAGGGCTCCAGAACCCTGCAGGGCTTCCTGGGCCTGCCGCCTCCGCTGCATGCGGTCTGCTCTCTCGCGTTCCGGAGTCTCTGGGGCGCATTTGGAATACGCTCGTCTGCTTTTCGCTGCTTGTGTTCTTTGCCGGAAGTCACTTTGCCGTCTTTCACCCTACGGGAGCAAACCAAAGCTACCCGACGTGGCTTCTCATAATCGAGTATTTTTTCTTTGTCGATGGCCTTATGGTGCTTATGCATTTTGCGCTGCTCGATAAGCGCCGTCTTCGTCGGCGATTCGCACTGCTCGACAGCTATCGCGGCAAGAAACTCGCGAAACTCTGGCTCAAGGCATTGGGTGTGCTGCTCCTATGCATGATCGTCATAGTCGCGGTTGCCAATGCGACCGGCGTCGTCGATACCTCCGCTACCTAAAAGAAAAGGGCCCCGTTGGGGCCCTTTGCAGTTGCACTTAGATGCGGTTCATCTGAGCGGCGACTTTGTTGTACCAGTCCTGCCACGTGGGCGGGCAGTACTTTTTGGCCGCAGCCGGGGTAAGGGTGGAGCCGTAGTTGGCGCCCAGATAGGCAACGTGAGCGGAGATGCCCTCGCTCCAGCTGCCAAAGCTGCGCCAACCGCCGCCACGTGCACTCCAGCCCCAGGCGTTATAAGAATTGGCGCAATAAGCACCCTTGGTGCTCTCGATGCAGGCGATGGCGGGGGACCAACGGGGGTCGACACCGGTATTCCAAGCGGCGACGGCAAAGTTGTAGCCCTGGCCTGCCATGGGGGAGCCGGCGAGATAATTGTCGATGCGGCTCGTCCACTCATTAATGAACGAATCGTAATCGGAACTACCGGTATTGGAGTTGTTCACCGTGGTGTCGATGGTGGTGTTGGTGTTGGTGGCCTGGCTGCTGGAATTGCTGCCGCTTACGCCCTCGCCTGAGAGCTTCTCGGCGGCAGCGGCCTTATCGGCCTCAAGCTTGGCAAGCTCGGCGGCATTTTCCTGCTCGGCTTTTGCCTGTGCCTCGCTGCGGAGCTGCTGGGCCTGCGCCAGCGCATCCTCGGCGTTTTTCTGCTCTGCCTCAAGCTGAGACTTGGCCTGCTGGAGCTCGGCCTTGTTCTGCTCGAGTTCGGTTTGCATATTATTGAGCTCTTCGATCTCGTCGACGCTCGAGCTCGTGATCTGGTTGGTGTATTTGCAGGTCGTGATGAACTCACCCAGGCTCTGCGCGTTGACCAGGAAGCTCACGATGGGATTGGTGCCCTTCTGATACTTGTACAGATCGCGCATGGCGGAACTTGCCTTGGCCTGCTGCTCAGGAAGCTTAGCCTCGATTTCCTCGATGCTTGCCTCATTGGAGTCAATCTGCTTTTGCAGGTCATCGAGTTTGGTGCGGGCGTCGTTGTAGGCGCTCGTGGCGGCTTCGATCTTCTGCTGGGCTGCGGAAAGCTGGTCCTGCGTTGCCTGCGAGGCGGCATACGCCGCAACGGGGGAGAGCATCGGCGAGGCCGTCAACGCAACGGCGAGCGCGGCGCTCGTGATGATACGAGCCGGCTTCGACGCAATGAGCGCTGCGGTGCGATGATTCGAATGCTGCATCCAGTCCCTCTGCAATCAATCGTAGGTTTTGGTTCGAACGGTATTCTACTACTGCTTTCGACCTCAACTTGAACCTTAAAGGTTCCAAAGGGTCAAGTTGAACTTGAGGCTTTGGCTTTGACCTGCGGGAATGGTGAATTGTTGAGAAACCATAGAGTTCAACTTTAACGTTACGGCACCCTGTTGCAACGGGATTCTTAGCTGTAAAAGCTACTTCAACGTGGGGTTTTACAACTGCAGGGTTCCTTCGCGACGAGCCTGTTCCACCTCTTTGAGTGCGTCGGCGGGAGTGAAGGAACAGGTGCCATCGCCGAGCTTGACCACCTGTATGTCGTCGCCGGTATGGGCTTCTCCGCCTTGTAGCACCACGCCGAAAATGCCCTCGTGGGGAAAGATACAGTCGCCGGCGAGATAGTAGATGGCACAGCGGGTGTGGCAGACCTTGCCGATCTGACTGATTTCGACCAGGACATCGTTGCCAATCTTGAGCTGCGTTCCCAGGGGGAGCGAGAGCAGGTTGATGCCCTGGGTCGTGAAGTTCTCCCCAAAGTCACCCTTGCGCACATCGAGCCCGCGCGCCTGCGCCGTCTGGATGGACTCTGCAGCTAAAAAGGAAACCTGGCGGTGCCAATGCCCGGCGTGCGCATCGGAGGCGAGGCCAAACTGCTCGATGACGGTGTCGTGCCCGTCGGCGACGGGTGACTTACGCGTGCCTTTGTGCTCCGACGTGTTGATTGAGACGATACGGGCAGGCCCGTTGTAAGCATCGTTTGCGGTGCGTAGGGGAGCTGCCGTTTGTGTGCGTTCCGCCAGCTCGCGCTTCGCGGCATTGAGGATGGGATTATCGGTCGGATGGTCTTGGGGCACGTGTGCGCCTTTCGTTCGAGGATGTCAATATACTGAATCCTACAACAATGGTAGGTTCATTGCCCATTGTCGTACAACGGTGAGCGCCGTCTTCGTGCTGGACGATTACGTCGATTGCCATAGATACGGTGGAGCTTTGGGCGCCGGCGGCTTGGCACGCTAGAATAAACCAGTTGCGCAAAGACCGCCCGTTGTGTGGGCAGTTCATGATAGGAAGTTTCCATGGCATTGCAGTTTACAGAGCGCGAGTTCATTCCCGTGCTGCTCGGTGGCGACATCAACGCCTATTCGGTGGCGCGCGCCTTCTACGAGGAGTACCAGGTCAAGAGTCTGGTCTTTGGCAAGTACCAGACGGGTCCCGCGTACCGCAGCCAGATTATCGACTACACACCCAACGTGGATATCGATACCATGCCCGTGATGCTCAAAACCGTCAACGGCATTGCCCAAGCGCATGCCGACAAGACGATTGTCCTTGTGGGCTGTGGCGACAACTATGTTGCCCTCGTGGCTCAGGCCAAGGATGCTCATGAGCTGGCGGATAACATCGTCGCTCCCT
>CABUZD010000144.1 GCA_902495945.1 uncultured Collinsella sp. | reverse complement strand
CCAGGTCGGTCTCTTTGAGCTTCGTCTTGTCGAGGACGAGCACCTTGGTGCGATATGTCCGGGAGCCTGCCATGCGCGCCGCGCGTCCTTAGTCCTCGGCGGTGTAGCCAAAGCGACGAATCTGGGCCTCGTCGTCGCGCCAGCCAGCCTTGACCTTCACGTCCAGCTCCAAAAAGACCTGCGTGCCAAAGATGCGCTCAAGATCGCGACGGGCGTCGATACCGATATGCTTGATCATCTCGCCGCCCTTACCGATGATGATGCCCTTTTGGCCCTCGCGCTCGACGTAAATGGTGGCGTGCACGCGCAGCACCTTCTTGGTCTGCTCGAGCGCATCGCAGATCACGCCAACGGAGTGCGGAATCTCATCACGGGTGCGGCGCAAGACCTTCTCGCGCACAAACTCGGCAACGAGCGTCTCATCGGAAGCGTCGGTACCCATGTCCTCGGGGAACCAACGCGGACCCTCAGGCAAAAAGTGCGCAACGGTCTCGATAAATGCATCGACGTTGAAGTTCTTGACCGACGACGTCACGATCTCGTCGTCATATTCCATGAGTTCGTGGGCTGCCTTAAGCTGCTCCATGACCTGTGCGGGGTCGGCCTCATCGGCCTTAGTGAGCACCAGGACCTTCTTGCAACGAGCGCATCTGACACGCTCGGCAACCCAGGCGTCTCCCCTGCCGATCGGTTTGGTGGCATCAATCAAAAACGCGACAACATCAACATCGTTCAGCTCGAACAACGCGCTCTTGTTGAGCTCGGATCCCAAGCCGTCCTTGGGCTTATGAATACCGGGGGTATCGACAAAGACCAACTGGTAGCCGGGGCGGTTGACGACGGCGCGCATGCGGCGGCGGGTCGTCTGGGCCACCGGCGAGGTGATGGCGACCTTTTTGCCATAGCAGGCATTAAGCAGCGTAGACTTGCCGGCGTTGGGACGACCGACCAGGGCCACAAAGCCGCTGCGGAAACCGGGCTCCACGTCGCCAAAGCCCGCGAGGTTGTCGTCCTCGTCGCACAGGGCGTCGAGCTCCTCATCGCTCATGCCCTCAAACGGGTCGAACTCCTCGACTTCCTCGAGCTCCTCGGTATCCACCGCGTCCAGGGACTCGTCGTCCAAAATCTCATCGGTAGGCTGCATATTGTCGGACATGGGAATCCCTTTCTAAATAAAGCCGAGCGCGTGGGCAAATACCAGCACGCCCACAATCGCGGCAGTGATGGAAAGAACGTATACGGAGGCGGCGGCGATGTCCTTCGCACGCTTGGCCAGCGGATGAAGCTCCTGGGTCGCCAGGTCGACGATGGCCTCCATGGCGGTGTTGCACAGCTCGCCGTGAATCACCAGGCCGCAGCAGATGATAATCGTGGCCCACTCGGCAATGTCGAGCCCCACGATGCAGCCGGCAATGACGGTGCACACGCCCGCCACGAGCATGACCTTAATGTTGCGCTCAGTCTTGACAGCGGTGACGAAGCCCTCCATGGCGTAGGAGAAGGACTTTAAAAAGGATGGATGATCCTTGTTCGATCCGGGAATCATAGACGGCTCCTAGTCGTGGGCATGGTTGGTGATGGGGCCGACGTGAACCAGCTTGGGGTCCTCGCCGCGCTCGAGCGCCAAATCTCGCAGGATAGCGTCCTCGCGGGCCTCCATGACCTCGGCCTCGTCGTCCTCAATGTGGTCATACCCCAGCAGGTGCAGCATGCCATGCACGAGCATCAGGCGGCACTCGTCGGCAGGGCTATTGCCAAAGCCGGGGGCCTGACGGGCAATGACCTGCGGGGCCAAGATGATATCGCCGAGCTCGAGCGTCTCGTCGGCGGGAATTTCCTCGTCAAAGGCCGAATCGCACTCAAACGAGAGCACATCGGTGGTGCGGTCGATACCGCGCCACTCGTGGTTGAGCTCGTGCATCTCGTCCTCGTCGACATACGAAAGGGAAATCTCGACTTCACGTTCAACGCCCTCGGCAGCAAGCACAACCTCGCAGATGTGCTCCACCTCCTGCGCGTCAAGCAGCGTATCGAGCTCGGCATCGTTGCTGATCAATACACTCAACGGGACTCCTTTCGGTCACGTACGCGTTTCTCGCGCACATCATCATAAGTATCGTATGCCTCGACGATACGTCCCACCAAGGCATGGCGCACCACGTCGGCGCGCTCGAGGTGCGAAAATGCGACATCGTCGACACGGCCCAAAATCTGCTCAACGTCGGCAAGACCGCCACGATGACCCACCAGGTCGCGCTGGCTCAGGTCGCCGGTGATCACGAACTTGGAGTTGAAGCCCAGGCGCGTCAGGAACATCTTCATCTGCTCGGGCGTGGTATTTTGCGCCTCGTCGAGCACCACGAAGGCATCGCTCAGCGTGCGGCCGCGCATGTAGGCAAGCGGGGCGATCTCGATCACGCCACGCTCCATAAGCTCATCGGTGCGCTCGCGATCCATCATGTCAAAAAGGGCGTCGTAGAGCGGACGCATGTAGGGATCGATCTTTTCCTTAAGGGTACCAGGCAAAAAGCCCAGATTCTCCCCCGCCTCGACAACCGGACGCGTCAAGATCAGACGGCCCACCTCGTGACGCTTGAGCGCGGCAACGGCGAGCGCCATGGCCAGATAAGTCTTACCGGTGCCGGCAGGACCCAGGCCAAACGTGATGGTATGCGAGCGAATGGCATCCACATAGCGCTTTTGGCCGAGCGTTTTGGGGCGAATGGCACGACCGCGATACGAAAGCAGCACGTCATCGCGAAGCGACGTAGCCTCGTGCTCACCGTCGCGCAGAACAGCCAGACAGCGCGAGACATCGTCGGCAGAAAGCGTGCGCCCGGCAGCAGCCTCACGAAAGGCATGTTCGAAAAAACGCGCCACGAGTTCGACCTCATCCGGGTCACCGCTCACGGCGATGCTATCGCCACGGGCGACCACATGGGCGCGAACCAAGTTCTCGAGTGCACGAAGGACGCCGTCGCCGGCGCCCAAAACGCGCGAGGGGTCGATACCCTCGGGAACGGTAAGTCTAATCTTCGAGGCTTCCATGAACCTCCCTGCGCGCATGGACCAAGCCGGAATCATCGACTCCGATGATAGCAACATCGAGCAGGCACGGGGCTGTGAGTCCACAGGTATCGTCAAGACGGGCATGATGGAACGAGCCGAGCGTCAGGTTGTCGCCGTACTCGAGGACGGCACGCTCGACGGTGCCCACGCGACGACGAGCGTCGGCAATGGCGAGTTCCTGCGCCGCGGCTCGCATACGGCGGCTGCGCTCGGCCATAACCTCGGGCGGCACCTGGTCGGGCATATCGGCAGCAAGGGTACCGGGACGCTTGCTATAGCGGAACACGTGCATACGCGAGAAACCCACACGACGGCACAGCGCCAGCGACTCCTCGAACTCCTCGTCCGTCTCACCAGGAAAACCGACAATGACATCGCACGAAAGAGACACCTGGGGCAAGTTGGCGCGAATCATACGCACCGTGTCCTCAAAGGCCTCGGCGCTATAGGGACGACCCATGCGATGCAGGGTCGCCGTGCAGCCGGACTGCACGGGCAGGTGCAAAAACGGGGCGATACGCTGCGGATAGCGCGCCATAACCTTAAGCAGGCGCTCAGAGATATCCATGGGCTCGACCGAGGAAATGCGCACATGCGGAATAGACGTGCGCTCCATGATGGCCTCGAGCAGCTCATCGATTTCGACATGCTCGTCGGTCGCACTCTTGCCATCGTAGGCACCCAGGTTCACACCGGTCAGCACCACCTCGGGCACGCCGGCCTCCTGGGCCTCGCGAACTTGCTCGAGCACGGACTCGACGGGCACGGAGCGCTCGGGGCCACGTGCCTTCCACACAATGCAATAGGTGCAGCGGTGGTTGCAGCCGTCCTGAATCTTCACGCCCAGGCGAGAGCGACCGAGCGCATCGACCACCTCGCCATCGCTGCAGGCGGGAACGCTATCGGACTCAACGCCCAGCACCTCACAGACACGTTCGGCGACATCGATCTTGGACGGTTCGGCGATCACGCGATCCGAAAGCTCCAACAACTCCTCAGGATGCAAATTGACCACGCAACCGGTCACGAGCACATAGGGCTCGTTTGGATGGGACAGCGCATGACGAACGGCCTTACGGGTCTTGGCCTCGGCCTCGCCCGTAACGGCACAGGTGTTAATGACGATCAAATCGGCATCCTGGGGCTCCACCATAGCAAAGCCCAGGCGCATAAGATCGGCAGTGATACGGTCGGACTCAACCCGGTTGACACGGCAGCCGAGGTGGACGACGGAAATATGGGGTGCGAGCACGCGGGCTCCTTAATCGAGGATATCGTCGAGGGCACTCTTGATACGGTCGGTCACCGACTTCTTACCGGAAGCGACGTCATCGCCCATATCATCGGCAAAAGCACGGAGCAGCTCGCGCTGCTTATTGGAAAGATTGGTGGGAACGACCACGCGCAGTTGCACGATCAGGCGGCCACGCGAACCGCCACCGCCAATGCGCGGCATGCCGTAATTATTGACGCT
>CABUZD010000143.1 GCA_902495945.1 uncultured Collinsella sp. | reverse complement strand
GCCGTCGGGAACTTGTAGGTTTGCCGTGGGAAAGCCCATGCCAGAACCCTCGTGACGGCCGCGAATAACACCGCCGCGCACCATATACGGACGGCCGAGTAACTCAGCAGCAAGCTCCACATGGCCCTGTCCCAGCTCATGACGAATGCGGGTGGCGCAAATGGCCTCACTGCCCTCGCAAAGCAGGTCGTGGCCATACACGTCAACGCCGTGCTCGGAACCCCAGGCGCGCATCTCGGCAACACCAGAAGCACCGCCACGACCCAGTCTAAAGTCACTGCCAACGCGAATCGATCGAATGTCGACCAGACGCGACACCAGCGAGAGAAAATCAACATGGTCAAGCGCCGCAACCTCAGGCGTAAAGGGAACGGCCACCACCGCATCGACCCCGGTTTGAGCCAGGGCATGCAGACGGTCGGCCGTCGTCATCAATTTTTGAGCGGGCGAAGGGCTCAGCACAACGTCCGGGTCGGGATCGAAGGTAACCACGACCGCCTTACAGCCATGGGCACGAGCATCACGGACAAGCGCTTGGATGAGTTCCTGGTGTCCACGGTGAACGCCGTCGAACACGCCGATGGCAATCGAGGCGGCACCCAAGTGCCCGCACTCATCAAACGTATCGGCAGTAACGATGCGAGCCTCGTCCCACTCACCCGCGAAAAAGACACGCGCGAGCTCGCGAGCGGACAACATCATCGAACACCGCCGATTGCCTGCGGAAACACGTGCTCCATGACAAAGCGGCCACTCTCAATGCGAGCGAGCGCCTTGAGTCCCCCATCGAGCACCAACGCAAACGGCGCCTTCGAGGTATCGAAATCGGCAAGCGCACGCTCAACGGGAATGCGTCGGCCGCAAAGCAGGTCGTCGGCAAGATTGCCCGGCAAGTCAACACGCGTGGCGCCCAGGGCCGCAATGGGATCCAGGGCAAAGCCAGCCGCGGACTCAGGAGAAAGCTCCTCGATCGCATGACAAGCGCCAATGGAAACAACACCGGAGGCCGTGCGGCGCAGCGCGGAAATGTGCGCGGCGCTCTCACAGGCGCGGCCCAGGTCGCGAGCGAGCGCTCGGATATAGGTGCCCTTGCTCACCGAGAACGCCACGGTCCACACGCACGTATCACCTTCGCCGCCCACGGCGATCAGGTCGGCGGCATAGACCTCGACGGGGCGCGGAGGTAGGTCCACCGCATTGCCCTCGCGAGCAGACTTATAGGCGCGAACGCCATTGACCGAGATAGCCGAAAACGCCGGCGGCACCTGCATCTGCGGGCCCAACATGGCGGCCAAGCGCTCACGGGCATAGGCAGGATCGCGGAGCTCGTCGGCAACAGCCACCGTGCGGACCGCCTCGCCCTCCGCATCATCGGTATTGGTCTCGGCGCCAAACGAGATGTCGGCAACGTAGCTTTTGGTATCGAGCGTGAGCATGCCCAGCAGACGGGTGGCCTGGCCCACACCCACCACCATGACACCCGATGCCAAGGGGTCGAGCGTGCCGGCATGGCCGACGCGCCGCTCATGGAGAGCGCGTCGGCATTGCGAGACCACGTCATGGGACGTGCAGCCCACCGGCTTATCGACAGCGAGCAGCATATTCAATTGAGAAGGCGTTCGACGAGCCATGTACCATCCAATAAGTTAGAGCTCGACGGTCACCGAAGCGGGATCCTCCCCCACCAGCTCGGCCAGCATGGGAAGTGCCACGGCGAGCGTCTCGCGAATTGTTCCGTTGTTGGAAAAGCCGGCGGCGGCATGATGCCCGCCACCGCCAAAGTTGGCAGCAATCTCGGACACATCGAGGTCGCCCTTGGAGCGCAGGTTGCCGCGCACCTTAGTATCGCCCTCAATGCCCTTCAGGAACAGGCAGACCTCGACGCCCATCACCGAGCGCACCACATCAACAAGGCCGTCGCACTCATCCGAGGTGACACCGCAAGCTTCAAGGTCGCTCTGGTACGCATAGCTATACGCGACGCGCCCGTGGGCCACTGTCTTAATGCGGCCCATAACGATGGACTTGAGGTGCAAAAACTCAACGCGCATGCTCTGGTAGACCTCGAGTGCAACGCGCGCCGGATCGGCACCGTGGGCAACCAGACGCGAGGCCGCATGGAACGCAGCGGCATCGGCGTTTTGGTACTGAAAACGGCCGGTATCGGTAACCAAGCCGCACAGCAGGCAAGTCGCAACGCCATCACGTGCGACAATGCCACAATTGTCCAAGAAGCGGTCGATGATCATAGCGCAGGCTGCAGCTTCGACGCGCCTCAGACTGAGCTCGGCAAACTCCTCGCGAGCCGGATGGTGATCGAAGCACACCACATGCTTGGAGCGGCGAAGCACCTCAGCCGAGTTGTTGAGGCGCTCGACGACCGGCACATCCACCGAGATGAACAGGTCCGGATTGCCGGTGTACGTAGATGCCGGCACCAGACGATCGGCACCCTCCATAAAGCGGTAGATGCGCGGAACCGGGTCATCGTCTGCCAGCAGCAGGGCAATGTCCTTGTTGGGGAAAAACTTCATAAGCGAAAGGCCCAGACCCAATACGGAGCCCAAGGCATCGCCATCGGGAGAAGTATGTCCAGAAATCGCAATGGAGGACGCATCCTCGATGAACTCGAGGATGCGTCGCTGAATATCTGCAGACTCGCACGAGGCGAGGTCGGCGGAATTAGTCATCTAAAGCTGCCTCCTGGGCGGCATCCGCTATCGGATAGCCGTCCTCGTCCTTTTCGATCGCAAGCGTGGCGGGAACGTTTTCCAGCGCACGCGTGATGCGCTCGGCCTCATCGGTCGAGCGATCGATGCGAAAATCGAGCTCGGGCGTAACACGCCAATCGAGCGAGCGAGCCAACAGGCTGCGAATACGGCCCTTGGCGCTTGCGAGCGCCTCCATGACCTCGTCGTAGCGGCTCGCATCGCACGACACGTACACACGCGCGAACGAACGGTCCACCGCGACCTCGACCGCGGTCAAAGTAACCAGGTCGAGACGCGGATCGGAAACCTCAAAGAGCAGGATATAACCAAGCTTCTCGCGAAGCTGCTCGCCCAGACGGCGGGTTGCCTGCGTTTGCTTCATAGCGCTACCCCCTACTCGGTACGGGCAACCTGGTCGATGCGGTAACCCTCGATCTGGTCGCCGGGCTTGATGTCCTGGAAGTTCTCCAGGCCAATGCCGCCCTCGGAACCGCTCTTGAGGCTCTTAGCCTCGTCCTTGTAGTGGCGCATCGAGGCGATCTTGCCGTTGAAGACCACGATGCCGTCGCGCACCAGACGCACGGAATCGGTCGCGGCGATCTCGCCCTCCTCGACGCGGACACCGGCGGCGATACCGACTTTGGGCACCTTAAAGGTGTCCAGAACGGTCGCGGTACCCGTAGCGACCTCGACCTCGGTGGGCTTGAGCATGCCGATACGGGCGGCGTCGAGCTCCTCGAGGCACTTGTAGATGACGTCGTAGCAACGGATCTCGACGCCCTCGCGCTCGGCAGCGGAGCGGGCCTTACCGTCGGGACGGACGCCAAAGCCGATGATGATGGCGTTGGAGGCGTCGGCCAGAACGACGTCGGTCTCGTTGATGGCGCCAACGGCGGAGTGGATCGTGTTGATGCGAACCTCGGACTGGTCCATCTTGTCGAGCGAGTCCTGAAGGGCCTCGATGGAACCTTGGACGTCGGCCTTGATGATCAGGTTGAGCTCCTTGACCTCGGCATCGGCAATGGTCTCGAAGAGGTTCTCGAGCGTGACGTGCTTCACGCGGCTCTGCTCCTCGATACGGGCCTTGAGCGAACGCTCGTCGGCCAGGGCGCGAGCCTCGCGCTCGTCCTCGAACACGCGGAACTCGTCGCCGGCGTTGGGCACGGACTGCAGGCCCAAAATCTCGACGGCGTCGGAGGGACCGGCCTCGGTGACGGCGCGACCCTTGGGGTCGAGCATGGCGCGGACGCGGCCGTAGGTAAGGCCGGCGACCAGCGTATCGCCCACGTGCAGGGTACCGCGGGTCACGAGCACGGTAGCGACCGAGCCGCGGCCCTTGTCGAGCTTGGCCTCGAGGACGTTGCCGGAGGCAAAGGTGTCCGGGTTGGCCTTGAGCTCGAGCACATCTGCCTGGAGCAGCACGGTCTCCAGAAGGTCGTCGATACCGATCTTCTGCTTGGCCGAGATGTTGACGAACATGTTCTGTCCGCCCCACTCCTCGGGGATGACGCCGTACTCGGTGAGTTCCTGACGCACACGGTCGGGGTTGGCGCCGGGCTTATCGATCTTGTTGACGGCGACGACGATGGGTACGCCGGCGGCCTTGGCGTGGTTGATTGACTCGACCGTCTGGGGCATGACGCCGTCGTCGGCGGCGACGATCAGGATGACGATGTCGGTCACCTTGGCGCCACGGGCGCGCATGGCCGTAAAGGTAGCGTGACCCGGGGTATCGATAAAGGTGATCTTGCGGTCGTTGATCATGACCTGCGAAGCGCCGATGGCCTGCGTAATGCCGCCCGCCTCGCCGGCAGCAACGCCGGTGTGACGGATGGCGTCGAGCAGCGACGTCTTGCCGTGGTCGACGTG
>CABUZD010000142.1 GCA_902495945.1 uncultured Collinsella sp. | reverse complement strand
CGACATGGCCCTCGAGGCCGCTGGTGCCCGTCTGGACCGCGAGGTTCCCGGCGTCCCGCACCAGCTGCTGAAGGGCAACTTCGGCGACTTGGACGAGCTGCTTTGCTCGGCCGAGGTGCCCGGGGTCGATGGCTTCCTGTTTGACTTGGGCGTTTCGTCACCGCAACTCGATATCCCTGGCAGGGGCTTTTCGTATAACGAAGATGCTCCATTGGACATGCGGATGGATCCGGGTAACAACACCCTAAACGCAGCTGAGGTCATCAACACCTATAACGAACACGACCTCGCCCGGATTCTACGCGTCTACGGCGAAGAGAAGTTCGCCTCGCAGATCGCGCGCGAGATTGTGCGCCGTCGCGAGCAAGAACCGATCGAAACTACAGGCCAATTTGTCGAGATCATCAAGGCTGGCATTCCGGCTGCCGCTCGTCGGCATGGTGGGCACCCGGCCAAGAAGAGCTTCCAGGCCATTCGCATCGAGGTCAACCACGAGCTCGATGTGCTCGAGAGGGGGCTTGATGCCGCCACCAGGTGGCTCAACCCGGGCGGACGCATCTGCGTCATCTCGTATCACTCGCTCGAGGACCGTATCGTAAAGAACCACTTTAAGGAGATGAGCCAGGGGTGCACGTGCCCGCCGGAGATTCCGGTGTGCGTGTGCGGCAACGTGCCGATACTCAAGGTCATCACCCGCAAACCCTTGGTTGCCCAACCCGATGAGGTTGCGCGCAACCCTCGGGCGAGATCAGCCAAAATCCGCGTGGCGCAGCGCCTGTAGGCGCGACCGCGCGAAATTGGACCTCCCGCTCGCACCATAAACGAAGCTTAAACACACTACCAACGTACTCGGGATGGGAGGCGGCATATCATGGGCTATAACACCTCAAACGCAGCACTCGCCTATGATATGAACGCCATGCCCGCCTACCGCGAGGCACCGCAGGCGCCCGTTGCCCCTCGTGAGCAACGCACGCCGCGTTTTGATGTCTACACGGGCGCGGGCCGTCAGGCAAACCAGGCGGTAAGCCCGGTTTTCATGAGCGTTCTTAAAACGGTTTGCATCATCGCGGCTGTCTTCATGACGATCGGTGTCGCCCGCGTGGCACTTGCCGGTGTCACGGCTCAGGTGCTCAACGGCAACGCAGAGCTTGCCAGCACGCTCGAGAAGGCGACCGACGAGAGTTCTAACCTTGAGGTCATGCATTCGGTCTATGGTGCCGACACGCGTATTCGCGATCTTGCGGGCGCCTATGGCATGGTGGAGCCCAGCGAGAGCGTTACGCTTGACTTTTCGCAGGATGCAGCCGCGGGCGCTAGCTCGACTGCGGCCGCTCAGTAAATAAGACGGTAGCTGAGTATGACAAATGACTATCGCCGCGGTTCCGACGGGGACCACGGGTCTGGACGTCCCTCCTCGCGGGGACGTTCTGGTTATCAAGGAACGGGTCGGACATCTTACAACGCGGGGCCGTCCTATGGCAACGACCCTGCGTCGCGTCTTCGTGGCTCGGGCGGACCTCGGGTACGCAATACGGGCGCGCGCAAGGGGTCGTCGTCTGAATGGGTTACGGGAGCGCCGCTGCCTCGCCGCGATGTCGTTATGGGCTGTATCGGGGTTGGCCTTGCCGCGGGCGTCTTCCGTCTTGCCGAATACCAGATCGTGAATGCTGACAAGCTGCGCGAGCGTGCGGACGCGCGTCGTCTGCTTTCACAGACGCTCTATGCCAAACGTGGCACTATCTACGACCGCAACGGCAACGTGCTGACGTCGTCGGTCGAATGCCGCAATGTCGCCGTGAACCCTCAGCTTGTCGAGGACGTCGACAAGACGGTCTCGGCGCTGGTCAAGGCCACCGGTATCGATAAAAAGACCTGTCGCAAGCTGGTACTGTCTGATGGTTCCTGGGTGTATATCAAGCGCCAAGTCGACGAGGATGACGCTGCCGCCCTGGAAAAGAAGAATCTACCCGGCGTGCTCTTTGAGCAGGCGATGAAGCGGGTTTACCCGTATGGAAACCTGGCTTCTCAGGTGCTGGGCGTCGTGAACGTGGACAACGCTGGCCTGACGGGACTCGAAAAACAATACGATGAGCTTCTGACCGGAACGAATGGCTCTCTTGTGCGCGAGCGCGCAAGAGATGGCGGCTACATCGCGGGCGGTGCCTATAAAAAGGTTGCCGCGATCGATGGCGTGGATATCGTGACGACGATCGACGTCAACATTCAGCGCGCCGCGGAAGATGCCTTGGCCGAGGCGGTCGAGAAGACGAAGGCCAAAAACGGGTCGGCCCTGGTGACCGACCCGACGACTGGAGAGATCCTGGCCGCCTGCTCGTATCCGACCTACGACCAGACCAATTTGGAAAACGCCAAGACCGAGGACATGAACCTTCGTCTGGTGACGGATGCCTACGAGCCCGGCTCGGTCTTTAAGACGCTGGTTGCGGGCGCCGGATTTGATTTGGGCGTTGTGCGCCCGAGCACATCGTTTGAGGTTCCCGCGAGTATCAAGGTGGGCGACGATACCGTTACCGATGCCGACAAGCGTGACTACACCATGACAATGGACGTACGCGAGATGATGCGCCGTTCGTCCAATGTCGGTTTTGTCCTGGTGGGGCGCAAGATCGGTGCCGATGATTTTGCCACCTATGTGGACAAGTGGGGTATCGGTCATAGCTCCGGTGTCGATTTTCCGGGTGAGAGTCTGGGCATCGTCAAGGAGCGCGACCAGTACGATGGTGCCACCTTGGGTGCTATGAGCTTTGGCCAGGCGCTGTCCGTCTCGCCGATTGAGGTCGCACGTGCCGTGGGCGGCATCGCGAACGGCGGCGTGATGATGACTCCGCACTTCTATAAGTCGAGCAAGGGCGATGAAAAGGATTGGGGCGAGGGGGATCGCGCGATTTCCGAGGAGGCCGCCTCGCAGGTGACATCGTGTATGCAGACGGTCGTTGCCGAGGGAACGGGTGTTGGCGGCGCGGTGGACGGCTACGACGTGGCGGGCAAGACCGGTACGGCCGAGCGCGCCGATGAGAACGGCGGCTACCTCAAAGAGAACTACATGTCGTCTTTTATGGGGTTTGCCCCGGCGCAGTCGCCCAAGGTCCTGTGCTATATCACCCTTGACGGAACCCCGTCAGGCTCCGATGCCGCCGCAGTGCCGTTCCAGTCCATTATGGCCAGTGCGCTTGACGTGTTGGGTGTCCCGCGCACCAAGTAGGGGGTTACTATCTATGAAATGGCCAGTCGGTTAATCCGGGTTGTTCACACGCCCTGCACCACGCGTAGGCGGCGCTGGGATACAATACGCCGATAGCATTATTAGGTTTACAGGGGAGCTGCAATGATAGAGATCGCCGTCAACAATCTCGCGGCCGCAACAGGGGCCCGAACCGTGACGGGAGAAGCCGATCGGGTATGCCGCGGTTGCGTTATCGACTCGCGCCAGGTTGAGGAGGGCACGATATTCGTCGCCTTCCCGGGTGAAAAGGTCGACGGCAACGACTTTGCTTCCCGTGCCATCGAGTCGGGTGCCGGCGCCGTAGTGATGACGCGCGAGCCCGATGCCGAGCTGCTTTCGCTGGCCCATGAGAAGGGCTGCGCCATCCTGCATACCGATGACCCCGAGGAGTTTTTGCTGCGCCTGGCTCACGCTTATCGTTTGGAGCTTGGCTGCCTGGTAATTGGCATCACCGGCTCTATCGGCAAGACGACGACCAAGGACGTGCTCGCCGCGGTGCTCGCCAAGCGCTATCGCGTTTGGGCAACCAAGGGCAACTACAACAACCTGATCGGTATGCCGCTCACGGTGCTGGCGGCCCCTGCCGACACCGAGGTTCTGGTGCTCGAGATGGGCATGAACCATTTCCACGAGATTGAGCGCCTGTCCCAGTCCGCCAATCCCAACCTTGCCATTGTGACCAAGATCGGCACCTCCCATATCGGTATTCTGGGCAGTCGCGAGAATATCGCTCGTGCCAAATCCGAGATTGTTGGCGGCATGTGCGCCGCCGGAGACCTTCTCCCGTTGCTGGTTTTGGGTGGTGAGGACGACTTTACCCCGTTCATCCGCGACACCTTTGCCGCGCCTGCGGGCGTCGACGTGATGCTTGCGGGCGTCTCGGACGACGATGAGGTCCGTGCGTGCGACATTCGCATTGATGACGAGGGACGCCCGGTCTTTACGCTCGATTTTGGCTTGGGCGAGACTATCGACACACTGCTTGCCATTCCCGGCGCGCAGTCCGTTCCCAATGCCGTCAAGGCCGCGGCGGTTGCCTATCGTCTTGGCGTGACGCCCGAGCAGATCGATGCCGCCTTTAGGGGTCTTACGATTACCGGGCATCGCCAGGAAATCAAGCGCGCCAAGAGCGGCGCTCGCGTCATCGACGACTCATATAACGCCAGTGCCGAATCGATGGCAGCCGGCCTCGACCTGCTGTGTTCGCTTTCGTGCACGGGTTCGCGCATGGCGGTTCTGGGCGAGATGGGCGAGATGGGCGACGAGGCTCCTCGCATGCATGAGCTGGTGGGCGCCTATGCGGCGGCCAAGAAGCTCGATATGCTCGCATGTGTCGGCGGTGAGCTT
>CABUZD010000141.1 GCA_902495945.1 uncultured Collinsella sp. | reverse complement strand
CGCGCGATGGCTACACTTTCGGCGGTTGGTATACCGATGAGGCTTGCACGCAGGCGTATGACTTCGGTACGCCGGTGACGGCCGACCTGACGTTGTATGCCAAGTGGACCAAGAATGCCGTTAACCCTGGCGGTAATGGCGGTTCTGGCACTAATGGTGGCAACGGTGGCGCTGGCAACGGTTCCGGCGCTGGCGCTGGCACTGGCACGGGTTCCGGCTCCGGCACGAAGGGCCAGCAGGCTGGCGGCGCTGTCGCCCCGGGTCATAAGCCGACGACCAAGACGACGGTGTCGACCAAGACCGAGACCAAGGACAACAAGACCCACAAGAAGGAATCCGATAAGTCCGATAAGAAGGACGAGAAGAAGTCCGACAAGAAGTCTGACAAGAAGGATAGCAAGTCCGACAAGAAGTCCGATTCCAAGTCCGATACGGGTGCTGCTTCCACGACCACTGCTAAGAAGTCCTCTGGTGCTTCCGAGCAGGAGACTGGCACCAATCCGCTCGCCATCGTTGGCATCGCCGCCGGCGTGATTGGCCTTGCGCTCATCGCCGTCTTCGTGCTGACCAAGCGCGGCAAGGGTGACGGTAATGCCCGATAAGCCCAAGGAGACCAACGGGCAACAGCCCGACTCCTCGTTTATCCAGCTCGATGATCCAAAGCAAAAGGGCGCCGCTTCGGCGGCGTCCGCCCCTCGTCGCAAGGCGCTCCTTGGCGTTCTGACTGCCGCTTGCACCATTCTGATCGTCGTCTCGCTGGGTTTCGTCCACCCTTCCACAAGCGGTGCCTGGTCCATCGACTGGATCATTCAGACCGTGACGGGGGAGAGCGTCGTCACCAAGGACTCCAAGGGGTCTGGCTCGTCTGCCGCTTCGGGCGAGGCCAGTTCCAAGGATTCCAAATCTTCGAATGATGCAAAAGACGAGTCCAAGGGTTCGAACGACGGCAAGGACGATTCCGAGTCTTCGGACAAGGAATCGGACAAAAAATCGGATAGCAAGAAGTCCGATGGTCAGAACGGCAAGAAGTCTGGAGATAAATCCGCTGCCCAGAATACGGGAGCCGGCGATACTTCCAATGTGTCTGGTGGTGCTTCTTCGGGCGGCGGTCAGTCGTCCGATGGAGCCTCCAGCTCTAATGGCGGAAGCGCTCCCTCGGGCGGCCAGGGCGGCTCGCAGGAGTCCAACTACGTAACGGTGACGGTTTCGGTCACATCGAGCGCCGTGGGCAATCCTGTGTCCTCTGGTGGCACCTTTACCTTTAACGAAGGCGCTACCGTTTACGATGCCCTGTGCGCGCTGGGCCTTTCTGTCAACGCACATGGCTCGTCGTACGGCACGTATGTCTCCGCGATTGGTGGTTTGGCCGAGAAACAGCACGGCGGCACGAGCGGCTGGATGTACTCCGTCAACGGCACAACGCCCATGACGGCCTGCAGCAACTACGTTCTCTCAAACGGCGACAACGTGGTTTGGTATTACGTGACAGGCTAGAGGCCTCGACATAGCGCGCCAGACGGGCGGTTCGGACAAACATCCGGGCCGCCCGTTTTTTCATGCGAATGGGACTGGGCCGCCGGGTCTCTCGGCAAACAAAAAACCGGTTGGAATGGGAATTCCAACCGGTTATACATTCAGGCAAATAGTGAATCGACTACGACCGTGCGCCCTCGAGGAAGAAGCGACGGCTAAAGTAGTTGTACCAGGTGACGAGGAACGTTGCGATGGCCTTCATAGCCTGGTAGCCGATGCTTAAAAACGTGACGCCCACAAACATGTACAGGTCGTTGAGGCCCAGACCGATTACCGACAGGATGGTGAAGATCGTGAACTCGCGCTTGCGGCTCATGCCCTCGCGATGGTCGAACACGTACTTCATGCTGAGCCAGTAGTTAACCACGACGGACGTGGTAAACGAGACCGTCGTGCTCATCAAAAAATCGAGGTGGAACAGCTCGACGAGCGCAATAAGCATGCCCCAGTCGATGCCAAAGGAGATAAGACCCACGACAGCGAACTTGAGGAACTGCTTGGTATGAGGTTGTGCCAGTGCCTTGCGCACGTAATCACATCCAATGCGTTGATGAATCGAGCAGAGGATACTTTAGAGCTTTTGCAGGGGAAACGTAAGGTCTTTGCCAAGAACTATACGAACTCGCCAAATTTTCAAGAGCTAATCCGCAGACGTTGAAAAATTGCCCGTAAACGAACGATGCCCGCGGGCGATACTGTGCTGAGCGCGCATTGTCCGTGGGCATCGTAAGGCTGTAAGGTTGCGAGTTACTTGGTCTCGTCGCCCTCTAGGAAGATCTTTCGGGTCACAAAGTTGTAGACCATGACAAGCGCGGTGGCGCAGATCTTGGCGATATTGGCCTCGAGTCCCAGGCCGGCGTTGAGTGTCAGCACGATACCGTCGTTGAGTGCCAGGCCGATTACGGACAGCACGACAAAGATAATGAACTCGCGGCGGCGGCTCATGCCTTCCTTGTGCGCAAACACGTACTTCATGCTTGCGAGGTAGTTAAAGATAAGCGAGACGATAAAGCCACTGGTGTTGGCGATTAGGATGTTGAGGCCCAGACCGTAGTGGAGCAGATTCATAATGCCAAAGTCGATAACCGTGGCAATGACACCGACGACGCCAAATTTCATGATCTGCGCAAGGAGCTTTTGCATGGTACCTGCCTTAAGCTGGCACCGAAGCGCCGCGGGGATGACAAACTCAGCAAGTTTAGCCAATCCCCGTGGGTGGTGCTAGGCGCGCTCCTCGATAGCACCGTTTCTATATGCATCGAGCAGCTGACGCAGGTCCTGGATCTGGCTGCGAATCTTGGCGCCAGTATCGGTGTCGCTCACCATGCGGCGACGGTCTGCTTGGTCAAAACGGTTGGTCTCGCTTTCGATGTCCACGTTGCGCGTGAGTGCCTCGGCAACCGTCGTAAAGGCCTGATGCGACTTGAGACGGCATCCGCGCGAGCTCGAGATGAGTGTATAGCCGGCGATACCCGTCTTGGGATGGTAAGCGCGGCAGAAACCGCCATCGATGACCAGCAGTTTGCCGTTGGCGCGGATGGGCTGCTCGCCCTTGGTGGTTTTAACGGGCGTGTGGCCGTTGATGATGTGGCCGGTCGGTGAACATGCCATGGGCGCGACGCCAAACTCGCGCATGATGTCATCGCAGACCGAGGGCGACTTGGTAAGCGTAAAGTACGGGTCCATCGGCTCGACCCAGGTACTCTTATCGGCGATATAGGCGCGCTCAAAGGTGCGCACCAGGCGTCCGCTGGCGGGTGAGCTAAAGCCAATCCACAGGTACCACATCCAGTCGAGAGCGTCGCGGTCGCCCACGCGCCAGGTCCGGCGGGCGATGTAGTCGCAAAAATCGAGATAATCGCGGCCAGCGTGCCAGGTGCCCAAGCAGTTCATGCTGCTAAAGGTGCCGTCTTCGTTGAGCGGAACGCAGCCGTGGAAGAGCAGGTTGCCGTTGGCGACCTTGTACATCGAGCCATGGGAATAGAGGAAATCGATATGGCGATGCAGGTGATCGGCGGTGACAAATTCGGACACGAGCTTGTCGATGATGTGCTGCTCCTCGGGCGTGAGCGTATAGGGGTCCGCCGGGTCGACGGTGGGGAAGTCGTTGGTCGTGAGCGGCCATACGCTGCCGTCGGCGAGCGTGACCGTACCGGCGTCGTGATCGACCTTGTCGAGTAACAGGCGGTCGGTCATGTCGAACTCGGGGTGGCGCTGGATAATCTGGCCCTCGAGCTTAAAGAGCAGCACGTTGATAGCCTTGATCAGCGGGGCGATGGACTCACCGGCGGTGTAGGTGACATCGGCAAAGGCGACAAGCTCACGCAGCGAGATGCCGTAATCGTTCTCTAGAATCTCGTAGTTGTCGTAGCGTAGATTGTTGCGCAATACCGTGGCGATGCAGGCGGGCTCACCGGCCGCAGCGCCCATCCACAGCAGGTCGTGGTTGCCCCACTGGATGTCCAGCGAATGGTAGGTGAGCAGGCGGTCCATAATCTTGGCCGCGCCGCCGCCGCGGTCGAAGATATCGCCCACCAGGTGCAGGTGGTCGACGGCCAGGCGCTTGATGAGCGAAGCGAGCGACTCGATAAAGTCGTCGGCACTGGCGGTCTCCAGGATGGACTCCACGATGCGCTCGTGATAGCGCACGCGATAGTTGTTCTCGTCCGGGTGCGTGTGCAACAACTCGTCGATGATGTAGGCGTAGTCGCGCGGGATGGCCTTACGCACCTTGGAGCGCGTGTAGCGGCTTGAAAGCGAGCGAGCGACCATGATGAGCTGGTCAAGCATCATCCTGTACCAGGTGGGCGAGTCCTCGCGCTGGCTGCGGACCAGCTCGATCTTCTCGCGCGGGTAGTAGATGAGCGTGCACAGCTCGCCCTTTTCGTCAAAGGAGAGCGTGTCGCCAAAGATCTCGTCGACATGTTCGCGCACGACGCCCGAGCAGTTGTTGAGGATGTGCATAAAGGCTTCGTACTCGCCATGCACGTCGCTCATAAAATGCTCGGTGCCTTTGGGCAGGTTGAGGATGGCCGAGAGATTGATGATCTCGGTAAACGCGGATTGTTCGGTGGGGAACTGTCTCG
>CABUZD010000140.1 GCA_902495945.1 uncultured Collinsella sp. | reverse complement strand
GACCAGGGCGCCTACGACACGCGTAAAGAGTGCGCCCACATGTTTGGCTGGGATAGCGAGCCCGAGCGCGTGGTCGTCGAGACCATGCTCGTGGGCGGCGGCTTTGGCGGCAAGGAGGACGTGTCCATCCAGCACCTGGCCGCGCTCGCCGCATATAAGTTCCAGCGTCCCGTGAAGTGCAAGCTCGCGCGTGCCGAGTCGCTCGCGTTCCATCCCAAGCGCCACGCCATGGACGGCACCTTTACACTGGGCTGCGACGCCGAGGGCAACTTTACCGGCCTGGATTGCGAGATCAACTTTGATACCGGCGCCTACGCGTCGCTGTGCGGCCCGGTGCTCGAGCGCGCTTGCACGCATGCTGTCGGCCCCTACAAGTACCAGAACACCGACATTCGCGGTTATGGCTACTACACCAACAACCCGCCCGCCGGCGCGTACCGTGGCTTTGGCGTCTGCCAGTCCGAGTTTGCGCTCGAGAGCCTAATCGACCTGCTGGCCGAGAAGGTCGGCCTGGATCCGTGGGAGATTCGCTACCGCAACGCCATCGAGCCGGGCGAGGTTTTGCCCAACGGTCAGATTGCCGACTGCTCCACGGCGCTGAAGGAGACACTGCTCGAGGTCAAGGATGCCTACTATGCGCATCCCGGACACGCCGGCATTGCCTGCGCCATGAAGAACGCCGGCGTGGGCGTGGGCCTGCCCGATGCCGGCCGCTGCAAGATTCGCGTCGAGAACGGCGTGGCCGTGGTCTATGCTGCCACGTCCGACATCGGCCAGGGCTGCAACACGGTCTTTTTGCAGGACGTTGCCGAGGCATGCGGCCTGCCGCTTCGCTGCATCGCCAATGGCGAGTGCTCTACCGAGAACGCTCCCGACTCCGGCACCACGTCTGGCTCGCGTCAGACGGTCGTGACCGGCGAGGCCGTGCGCGGTGCCGCCTTCCTGCTGCGCGATGCCATGCTTGACATCGAGGCCGGCAAGCATGCACCCGATGCTCCTGTGAGCGCCCATGGTGATGGCATCAAGATCGAGTACGACGACGGTCGCGCCTATCAGCTGCACACACAGGAACTCGTCGCCGGCCAGGGTATGCATCCTCAAGATCCCGCTGCCGCCATCAAGGCGCTCGAGGGCTGCGAGTTTGGGTACGTGTACCTGGAGCCGACCGACAAGCTGGGCGCCGACGTTCCCAACCCCAAGAGCCACATCTGCTACGGCTTTGCCACGCATGTGGTCATTCTGGATGATGACGGTCGCGTGAGCGAGGTCTATGCCGCGCACGATTCCGGCAAGGTGGTCAATCCCATCTCCATCCAGGGTCAGATCGAAGGCGGCGTGCTCATGGGTATGGGCTATGCGCTTACCGAGGATTGGCCGCTCAAGGACTGCGTGCCCCAGGCAAGGTACGGCACGCTCGGACTGTTCCGTGCGCCCGAGATTCCGGATATCCACGCCATCTACGTGGAGAAGGATGAGCTGCTGCCCGTGGCATACGGCGGCAAGGGCATCGGCGAGATCGCAACGATTCCCACGGCGCCCGCCGTACAGAACGCCTATCGCGCATTTGACGGCAAGCTGCGTCCGGATCTGCCCATGGTGGATACGCCCTACAGCCGCGCCCGCAACCGCGGGTAGGGTAGGGCGCGGACGGCCATTGCTGACGAGCTGTTCGCGCTCAACATCAACTACATACGCTGCGCCTTTGGCCCCGGCTCCATCGCGAGCCGGGGCCCTTTGTTTGGAGTGGAAACTGCGTCCCGGATTTGGCGCTCAGAACGGGACACGCTTTCCGGATGGCATGTTTGGCGGAAACTACGGCCCAGTTTTTGGCTCCAGAACGGGATGCATTTTCCGGAACGGTCCACGTGCGGTGGTGTACCGACCCTTTTGCGTGCGCCGCTTGTCGAATTACGTTATAGCTAGCTATATTATAGGAAGGTATAATATAGCTAGCTATAACGTAAAGGAAGGATGGCCCTATGTTTATCGGAAGAACGGCGGAAATGTCCGAGCTCAATCGACTGTATGGCACGGGCTCCTTTGAGATGCCTGTGATTTACGGCCGCCGTCGCGTGGGCACAAGGCGTCTTATCACAGAGTTTATCCAAGGCAAGAAGGCTATTTACTTTCAAGCTCGTCGCACCAATGCAGAGGCAAACCTGCATGGCTTTAGCCAGGCGATACTTGCGGGCTCCGTTGGTGTTGCTGGCGTGTCGTTTCGTAGTTTTGACGAGGCGTTCGATGCATTGGCTACCATGGCTCGTACGGAACGTTTGATTGTCGTGATCGACGAGTATCCTTATCTCGCCCAATCGAATCCCGAGATCAGCTCGTTGCTGCAAGACAAGATCGATCACTTGTACAAAGAGACCAAGCTTATGCTTATCCTGTGCGGGTCGTCGCTTTCGTTTATGGAAGAGCAGGTGTTGGGCTACGAGAGTCCGCTATACGGTAGGCGTACGGCCCAGTTTAAGATCATGCCGCTCGATTTTATGACGACCCTCGGCCTGTGGCAGAGCATGGGTCGCGAAGACGCTGCAGTTTGCTATGGCATGACGGGTGGCATTCCTGCATATATCGAGAAAGTCGATCCTGCCGCACCGCTCAAGGACAACATCAAACGTCTTTTTCTTACTCCTACGGGCTATCTCTTTGAGGAGCCGAGTAACCTGCTATTGCAGGAGTGCCGCAATCCCGAGCAATATGATGCGATCGTGCAAGCAATTGCCCAGGGGCGCTCGAAGATCTCGGAGATTGCGAGCTCTACGGGAATCCCTGCGAGCAACGTAAAGAGCTATGTGGATAAGCTGGCGTCGCTTGGGATTGTCGAGCGCGAGCTGCCCCTAAACGAGACGAGCAATAAGCGAGCCGTGTATCTGCTGAGCGACCAGATGTTTAGGTTCTGGTACAAGTTTGTTCCGCAGAACATCGGGCTGATTCAAAACGATATGGCCGAGATGGCGTATGAGCGCATTGAGCCGCACGTATCGGATTATATGGGTACGGTCTTTGAGATTATATGCAGACAATACGTGTACGAACTCGCGCGGGCGGGCCAGCTTGATGTGGTTCCGGCAAGCGTTGGGCGCTGGTGGGGGACGGATAATCGCACGCATACGCAGGAAGAAATCGACTTGATTGTTGACGATGGCGAGGGCACTGCGCTGTTTGCGGAATGCAAATGGCGCAATGAACCGGTGGGCGAAGACGTGCTGCAAAAGCTCGTGCATCGAAGCGAGCTCTTTAGGCGGCAGCACAAAAGCTATGCGATCTTCTCGAAGCGAGGCTTTACGCAAGGATGTCAGGAAGCTGCGGCGAGCAGGGGAGATGCCAAGCTGATTTCGTTTGCCGAGATGTGCGAGCGGAGATAACCAAGCACGCTCTGATGTGATGCTCGGAATGGGTCGCGCTAAGGATGCCAAGCGTAAAACCTTCAATGAAAATGGCGTAAAAACTACATCTGTCATGGCGTAAAAACTACATTGAAAGTAGCGTAAAATCAGCATTGAGAATGGCGTAATTTCGCATATCGCGTGATAGAGAGGGACGGCCGTCTATGGATGCACCAAAGAGATTGACCCAAAAGGGATATAGGCCCCGGCTCATAGAGGAGCGCCTCGACACCCTTATGCGGGCGTTTGGCTGTGTGGAGATCAACGGCCCCAAATGGTGCGGCAAGACCTGGACGGCGCTCTCTCGCTCGGCGAGCGTCTCCAGGCTCGATGAGCCTGCGCAGCGTGCGGCGGCAGAGGTCGACCCAAGCCTGGCGCTCATCGGCGATGCGCCACACCTGGTCGATGAATGGCAGGAGGTGCCCGAGGTTTGGGATGCCGCCCGGCGTTTCGTGGACGCGAGCGGCAACGAACGGGGGACACTTTTGCTCACGGGCTCGACCGCGCTCAAAAGCGAGGAGCGCAGCCATGTTCGTCATTCCGGCACGGGTAGGATCGCCCGTCTGTCAATGCGCCCCATGGCCCTGTGTGAGTCGGGCGACGGCGAGCCGCTCGTGTCACTGGCAAGCCTCTTTAAGGGCGAGGATTTTGCCCCTCAGCGTCGCGAGAGCACGGTGGATGACGTCGCCCGCTGGTGCTGCAGGGGCGGTTGGCCTGCAAATCTTGGGCTTTCGGAAGATCTTGCGCGAGAGACGGCAAGCCAGTACGTGCACTTGGTGCTCGACGTCAACGTGCTGGACGAGGGCATGTCGCCCGAGCTTGCACACGGCCTTTTGCGAGCTCTTGCCATGAACGAGAGCCAGGCTGTCACGTACAAGACGCTCGTAAAGGACGCCTCGTACGGTGAGGCGGGCCCCGACGAGAGGACCATCGCTGCGTACTTGGACCTCTTCAACAGGCTCAAGCTGACCGAGGACCTGTGCGGATGGGAGCCGCCCATGCGCTCGAAGGCCCGCGTTCGCGTGCGCCCCAAGCGCTACTTCTGTGACCCGTCACTTGCGGCGGCGTTGCTGGGGGCTACCCCTGAGCGGCTGCTTGGCGATATGCAAACGCTGGGGATGCTCTTTGAGAATCTCGTCCTGCGCGACGTGCGCGTGTTCCTTTCCACCTACGGCGGTGTCGACAACAGTGTCCATTATTTCCGAGATGAGAAGGGCCTTGAGGTCGATCTGATCGTTG
>CABUZD010000139.1 GCA_902495945.1 uncultured Collinsella sp. | reverse complement strand
GCCGGGTGCACCCCCGACCACGCGCCGCAGGTGAGCACCGCGTCGCCCTTTTCCTCCGCCTCGTTAAAGAGCGCAAAGTCAAAGCTGTCCGCGTCGATCACGTCCACGCCGCCGTCTGCCAAAAGATCGATACGCAAGCTATCCATGGCATCGTTGCCGTGACGGAGCACGCGCAGGCGCATGCCCTCCAAGTCGGCGACCGTAATGCGACTCTTGCGCGCAAGCGGGCTTGTACGCGGTACGTCGATATAAAACGGCACGTTGACGATGCGGAGCTTTTGGCAGGTGTCGCCCCAGCGCGGGGTCGAAAAACTCGACTGCACCACATCGACCTCGCGGCCCAAGCTGCGCATGACGGATTCGCGTTCGTCGTAGAGGTCGCTCACCGGCACGATCTCAAATCGCAGCGACGGTTCCAGATCGTGAATGTCCGACCACATCGACAGCGTTTGGCGCCCCGGGCACATCATCGACACGCCCAGACGCACGGCCCCGCCATCGCCCGCCGCGCGTCGGGCACGGCGTAGCGCGTCCTCGGACTGCCGCATGATCGAGCGCGCGTCGTCCACCAGCAGAGCGCCCGCCGGCGTCACCTTAACACCAGAATGCGAGCGCTCGAACAACGTGATGCCAAACTCGGCCTCGAAGCCCGACACCTGCTTGACGAGCGCCGGGGTCGACACGCGCAATTTTGCCGCCGCCCGTGAGAAGCTTCCCAGCTCCGCGGCGGCCGATATGGCCTCGAGTCGTCGATCGTACACGTCAATCTCCCGTTTTCGCGCCCGTGGCCACATGGCGCCACAGGGGGTTGTTTTCGCAGGTCACGCGCTCAATTGAGAAAAAACTGCATCGCATAGTATAAACCTACGGTTAACGCCATTCTAACAAATATGCAATTCACCTGCGCAAATGCAAAGCATACGATAACCAGCGAAAACCACGTGGGTCGGTTAATGGGAGCGACCCACCGGGAGGCACAAGAAGGGAAGTTCCTATGAGCAACTGGCTTAAGCTCGAGGGCGATGTCTGCGCCGTGACTGGCGCGCTCGGCGGTATGGGCGTCGAGATTTGCCGCGAGTTCGCCCGCAACGGCGCCAACGTCGTCCTGCTCGATCTGGACGAGGAAAAGGTCAAGGCCGCAGCCGCCGACCTCGCCGCCGAGTTTGGCATCCACGCCGAGGGTTACAAGATGAACGCCACCGACGAGGCCGAGGTTCAGGCTGCCGTCGACGCCACCATCGCCGACTTCGGCCGCGTCGACGTTCTCGTCAACACCGCCGGCATCCTGCGCTTCGCCGCCATGGAAGACCTGCCGCTGAGTGACTGGAACGAGGTCATCAACGTCAATCTCACCGGTTACTTCATCACCTCGCAGCGCTTTGGTCGCGAGATGATCAAGGCCGGTCAGGGTCGCCTGGTGCACATCTCGACCGTCGCCAGCCACTCCCCCGAGACGTTCTCGGGCGTGTACAGCTCCACCAAGGCCGGCGTCAACATGATGTCCAAGATGCTCGCCGCCGAGTGGGGCCCCTACGGCGTCCGCTCCAACTGCGTCGAGCCTTGCTTCGTTAAGACCCCGATGTCGGCCAACTTCTACGCCGACCCCGAGGTCGAAAAGAGCCGCAGCCGCCTGATCGCCACGCGTCGCATCGGCGAGGTCAGCGATATCGCCAACGCCGTCATGTTCCTGGCGTCCAAGCGCTCGGACTTTACAACCGGCGACGCCATCAAGGTCGATGGCGGCTTCTCCAATATGATGGGCGACCTCACCGCCAAGCCCGGCGGCCGTCGCGCCTATGCCGACAACTACCTCAAGAACAAGGGTGTCGAGCTTTGGTCCGATGAGTCCGGCGTCGCCAAGCCGACTGACCAGTAAACCAACCTAACAGGGAGACCCGCGGATACGACCGCTCCTCCCCCCGTATCGATTAGAAAGAGTCCAATGGCTTCCACCAACTCCAACAAGGGTCGCGCCGTCGTGCTTTCCGCCGCGTGCGTCACCATGTTCTTCATCAGCTCCATCGCGCTGTACTCCGTCGTGAGCAAGAACCTGCTCGCCGTCTACCCCGAGTGGTCCAGCGCCCTTACCTGGGCTTTCCCGGTCTTTCAGACCATCATGGCCGTGACGGGTATCTTCGCCGGCCGCATCTCCGATAAGATCGGCCCGCGCAACGTCGTGATCGCCGCCGCCGTGTGCTACGGCCTGGGCTGGTTCATGTCCGGCACCGTTACCGAGCCGTGGCAGTTCTACCTGTGGTTCTCGCTCGTCGCCGCCGTCGGCAACGGCCTGGGCTACAACCCCGCGCTCACCACCGGCCAAAAGTGGTTCATCGACAAGAAGGGTCTCGCCTCCGGCATCACCCTGGCCGCTTCGACCGCCGGTCCCGCCGTACTGTCCCCGGTGCTCGCCTCGCTTCTCATCCCGAGTCTGGGCATCTTTGGCGCCCTTAAGGCGCTCGGCGTCATCTTCTTTGTGATGATCGCCGCCTCCGCCCTGTTCCTGAAGGCCCCCGAGGCCGGTTGGCTGCCCGAGGGCTTCGAGGCCCCCAAGGGCGGCGCACACGCCGGCACCTTCGGCGACCTCACCCCGGGCGAGATGGTTAAGACCCCGCGCTTCTGGGTCCTCATCGTCACCTTCGCCTTTGCCGCCACCGCGGGCACCCTGCTCGTGGGCAAGGTTGCCTCCATCGCCGCCGTCCAGCTCTTCGCCGACCCCACGAGCGCCGCGGCCGTCGCCCTCGGCGGCGTGGTCGTCTCCGTCAACACCTGCGCCAACCTGGTTGGTCGTCTGTCCTTTGGCCAGATCATCGACAAGCTCGGCGCCTACAAGTCGCTGCTCATCAGCCTTGTCGTCACCATCATCGCGCTCGTCATCATGTCGATGAGCTTTACGCAGGCCATGTTCTTTGTGGCGCTCGCCCTGCTCGGCTTTAGCTTTGGCGCCCTGCTCGTCATCTACCCGCCGCTCACCGGTGGCGCCTTTGGTACCAGCAACATCGGCGTCAACTACGGCATCATGTTTTTGGGCTACGCCGCTTCCACTTGGATCAGCCAGCCCATCACCGCCGTGCTGTATCACGCCGAGGCCGGCAGCGCCGCCTATCAGCAGTCCTTCTACGGCGCCATTGTGATCGCCGCCATCGCCGTCGTGCTCACCGTCTACATGATGGTCTCCGACAGCAAGAAGAAGTCCGCTTAGTTTTGCCGATGCGACAAAGGGACAGCCCCCTTGTCGCATTTCACCGCCACCAGTATTAAGGAGTCGAAATGTCTGAGCTCAACCCCGTCCGCATTGCCGTTATCGGCGCCGGCGCCATGGGCCGCAACCACATCCGCTTTGTCACCGAGGAGCCCGAGGCCGAGCTCGTCGCCATCGCCGACGCCTTTGAGGGCGCCCGCGCCACGGCCGAGGCCGCCGGCGTGCCTTTTTACACCGATCCCGCCCAGATGATGGACGAGGTCAAGCCCGAGGCCGTCATCATCGCCACCCCCAACGACCTGCACCTGGGCGTTGCCCGCGAGGCTGTGAAGCGCAACATCGTGCCGCTGGTCGAAAAGCCGATCTCCAACGATCTTGAGGATGCCCAGGCCTTCGCCGCCGAGGCCGAGACCGCCGGCGTGCCCGTGCTCGTGGGCCAGCACCGTCGCCACAATCCCTTCGTCAACAAAGCCAAGGAGATCATCGAGTCCGGCGAGCTGGGCAAGCTCACCGTATCGAGCTTCCACTACATGATCTATAAGAACGACGAGTATTTCGATGTCGAGTGGCGCCGCAAGAAGGGTGCCGGCCCGATCCTGGTCAACCTGGTACACGACGTCGACCTGCTCCGTTACCTGCTGGGCGAGCCCGTTGCCGTCCAGGGTATGCAGTCCAGCGCCGCCCGCGGTTTTGAGACCGAGGACTCCGCCGTGGTCAACGTCCGTTTTGCCGATGGCGCGCTTGCGAGCATGACCATCTCCGACGCCACCGCCAGCCCCTGGAACTGGGAGGCCACCGCTCGCGAGGATCCGCAGTACCGTCCCTTCGACGCCGACGCCTACTTTATCGGCGGCACTAAGGGCGCCCTTTCGCTGCCCCGCCTACACCAGTTCTCCTACGACGGCGCCTCCAACTGGCACAAGCCGCTGCAGATGGAAATCCCGGCTGTGGACCCGGCGCTGCCGCACAAGATGCAGCTCAAGCACTTTGTGAAGGTCGTTCGCCGCGAGGTCGAGCCCGTCGTGACCCCCGCCGACAACGTTAAGACGCTCACGCTTCTCAACGCCATCAAGGAGGCCGCCGAGACCGGCCAGCTCGTCGAGCTGTAACGCCTTAAGAGCGGCCGCGGCAGAAACCCCATGCCGAGTCCCTCGGTCCGCCACCAATAAGCCCCTCTTCTTTGTCCCGCGAGCAGCCTCCTGTCCGCGGGGCATTTCGCTACCTTGACGACGATTTTTCTGAGACGGGGGCCTTTTTGCATCTCGGCTTGATTCGTTCGCCACGAAATGGGCCTATCTACTACGTTTAACCGATTACCCTCAACCATGCCGAATTTTGCGAAATTAAAACCGACGCTCCTATAAGTTGTCAAGAGGCAGTTTGCGGGAGCGTTCTCTCCAATTCGCACAGGAGCTCGTAATACCTCCTCTCCAGTTTC
>CABUZD010000138.1 GCA_902495945.1 uncultured Collinsella sp. | reverse complement strand
CATTTGGACAATCTGACGTTCAACTTCAAGGGCGCGACCAGAAGGTCAGCGCCCTTTCGTTTCACGTCACCTTGTCTCAAATGCGGCCCGCTCGCTGTCCGTCCTCTACCTGCGGCGCCGCCTTGCTCCGGATGCGGTATGCTCAACCTGCGGCGCCTTAGAGGTAGTCATTGGGGACGTTCTTAAATGACTAGGTTGGGCACATTGCTTTGAGATGTTATTCAATCAGCTGTGATGGCATTTGAGCTGCCTACCTGCTCAAAGTAATTAACAGCCTTCATCTGCTATTGAAAATATTGCTCGAATAATCGTCCAAGAAGACGCAGTGCATTTTTTGATGCGTCGCGCGTCAAGTGATTTGGCAAGTTCTTGGTTAGATATTGGTCAGTTTTGGGTCAACCTTGCCAAAAGCTTGACGAATGCAGATTTTGACGTCGACGAATGAGCACTTCAGGCAGGTTCCAAGCAAAAATCTGGGCTGATTCTCGATAATCGCCTTCAATCGTCCCTTGCCAAGCGCTGGCCTCGCGTACAATCTGCTCCGACATTCGCGCGCCGTCCGGCGCTTAAGAGGGGAGGGCCCCATGGCAAACGAGATTTGGACCATCAAGCGTTGTCTCGAGTGGACCAAGGAGTACCTGGCCGAGCGCGGCGAGGAGCACCCCCGTCTTTCTGCCGAGTGGCTGCTCTGCGCTGCCACGGGTTTGGCACGCATCGACTTATATATGCGCATGGACGAGACGCTTAACGCGGCTCAGCTCGAGACCATGCACGCGGCCGTTGTTCGTCGCGCTAAAGGTGAACCGCTGCAGTACATCACCGGCAGCACGCAGTTTCGCATGATCGACGTCGCGTGCGCCCCCGGCGTGCTCATTCCGCGCCCCGAGACCGAGATGCTCGTCGAGGAAGTCCTCAATTATCTGGATGCCGAGGTGCTGAGCCCCGAGGCTGCTGCCCGTCAGCGCGTGGAGCTGCCTTGGAACGATGAGGTCGAGGAGGCACGCAAGGCCGAGGCCGCGCTGGCAGACGAACGCGCGGCCGCCGAGCGCCGTGCCGCTAACCTGACGGCTGCCGATGAGGCGGCGCTAGGCGGCGACGTATTGGGCAGCCGCGCCTATGCCGAGGAGCTGGCCGACCGCGAGGCCGAGGAAGCCGCCGCGCAGGCAGCAGAAGCCGAAGCCGCGGAAGCCGCCGAGCCCGAGCTCGACGAATACGGCATCGCCATCGAGGGTGCCGGCCAGGAGACGGCTTCGGCTCAGGATGCCGCTGCGCCTGCCCCAGCCGAGCCCCGTATCGCCCGCGTTCTCGAGGTCGGCTGCGGCACGGGTTGCATCTCGCTCTCCCTTGCCTGGGAGCGCCGCGGCCACGTTACCTGCACCGCCACCGATATCGAGCCGCGCGCCATCGATCTGGCCACCAAAAACCGCGACGCGCTCGGCCTCACGGCAGATGAGGTTGCCTTTAGTCTCACCAACCTGGTGAGCTCCATTCCCCGCGAAGAGTGGGGCACCTTCGACGTGCTCGTTTCCAACCCGCCCTACATCCCGACCGGCGTCATGCGCTCGCTGCCGCACGAGGTCAAGGACTTTGAGCCCGACTTGGCGCTCGAGGGCGGTGCCGACGGCCTGGACATCTTCCGCCGCCTGCTCAATGCGGCGCCTTACATGCTGCGCGCCGGCGGCCTGTTTGCCTGCGAGCTCTACGAGGGCGCCCTCGATGCCGCGGCCGAGCTCTGTCGCCAGGCAGGCCTTTCGGACGTGCGTATCGTCCACGACCTCACCGATCGTCCCCGCATCGTTCGAGCCATCGTCACCGAGCCCAAACAGCGTATTTAAGCTGAATAAATAGACATTTGCGCAAGTTTGTCCTTGCAATATACCGTAAAACTTCTACTATAGAAGGAGAAAGGTATGTCAAATCAGCTGCATCGGTACCGTATCGTGCTTGATTACATTGAACCTTGGCTTGATGAGCAGGATGAAGCTACGCTGAAGCAGATTTATGCAGACCTTTTGGTGCTCGAGAAGGAAGGTCCCAGCCTTGGTCGTCCGCTGGTTGACCGCGTAAAGGGCTCGAAGCTTCATCATTTAAAGGAGCTGAGAGTGACGTCGTGTGGTGGGCAGGTGATTCGCATCCTCTTCGCCTTTGACCCCAAGCGCCAGGCGGTATTGCTATTGGCGGGTGATAAGTCGCGAGCGGGATCGTCAAGGGCAAAATGGAACGGTTGGTATGCGATCAACATTCCAAGGGCCGAGCAAATATACCGTCGCCACGTAAGGAGGCTCGATCGAGATGGAACTGCATGAGTATATGGAATCTCGCGGGATAACACGCGACTCCATTACCGCCGAGCAGGAGAGGACTCGCGATCGTATCGAAGCCTATAAGCTTGCTCAGATTCGCAGGTTAAAAGATCTAACACAGGCGTCGGTCGCCCAGTCGATGGGCGTTTCTCAAAAACGTGTATCCGAGCTCGAGCGTGGGGAGTTGGGTTCGATGAGGCTCGACACGCTGAGCAGGTACGCAGAGAGCCTCGGCGGAAAACTGGTTGCAAGCATCGAGTTTCCCGATCGTACCGTTACGCTTGCGCGCTAAAAATCTTCAATTAACCCCCTCACTTTCACCGACTACTAGAGCCGCTCACCAAACCAACATGCGCTCTGGGCAAATAGGTTGAATGTTTCGTGCGAGAATGCCCCACAGTAAACAAACTTGCACCGGAGCGTAAGGGGCTGGCATACACATGCAGACGGTCTATCGGGTATACGAGGGAACGCGCGAGCCGCATCGGCTTGCCGTCGAGCGCACGGCCGAGGTGCTCGGCCGCGGCGGCCTGGCCTTGATTCCGACCGAGACCGTCTACGGTGTCGCCGTGGCAGTCAACGCCTTCTCGGGCGCCGTGCCCCAAGATACAAGCGAATTCCCATCGTGGCCGCGCGATCCGCAGGCTGCCGTCAATGGCGCCGCAGTTCCTGCGCTCGGCACCGGCTATCGCCGTATCTTCACTCTCAAGCAACGTGAGCTCACGCAAACCGTCGCTTGGCTGGTCGATGGCGTCGAAGCACTCGACCGCTATGGCGTGGATATCCCGGAAGATGCCCGCGTACTCGCGCGACGATGCTGGCCGGGAGCCCTGACTATCGTGGTCAAGGCAGCCCCCTGCGTGCCGACCTTTATGCGCGCTGCCGACGACACCGTGGCCCTGCGCGCTTCGGCCTCTCCCGTGGTCCAAGCGCTCATCCGCGCCTGCGGCAGTCCCCTTGCCTGCACGAGCGCCAACACGCACGGCGCGCCTTCGCCGGCAAGCTTTGCCGCCGTCGAGGGTCGCATCCTGGAGGGGGTCGATGTTGCCGTCGACGCCGGTGAGACCCCGTGTCGCGACGCCTCGACCATCGTGTCGTTCCAGCACGGCGGGCTCCAGATCCTGCGCCAAGGCGCACTTCCCGCATCAGAGATCGAGCGGGTCCTGTCCGACCCGATGCAATAGAAGGGTGTAAGCGATGTCGTTGAATCTGGGCAGCCTGGGCATGGAAGATGCCTCGTTTAACTTTGGCGGTTCCTACATCATGACGCTCGACTGCGGCACTACCTCGGTACTCGCGGCCATTGTCGACGAATACGGCTGCATCGTTGCCCAGGCGCGTCGTAGCGTCAAAACCAGCTTCCCGCGCCCCGGCTGGGTGGAGCAGGATCCCACGGAGGTGCTTGCCAGCCAGATCGGCGTGATGATGGAGGTTCAGTTTAAGAGCGGCATCCATTCCGATCGCATCGCCGCCATCGGCATCTCCAACCAGCGCGAGACCACGGTGGTCTGGGACCGCGTGAGCGGCCAGCCCATCTATAACGCCATCGTATGGCAGTGCCGTCGTACCGCGCCGGCGATCGACGCGTTGGTTGAACAGGGTTGCGAGGAGCTGGTGCGCTCCCGCACGGGACTTACGCTTGACCCGTATTTCTCGGCCTCCAAGGTGCAGTGGATTCTCGACAACGTCGACGGCGCACGCGAGAGCGCGGCGGCGGGCGACCTCATGTTTGGCACCATCGACACCTGGCTCATCTACAACCTCACCGGCGGCCAGGTCTTTGCCACCGACTACACCAATGCCAGCCGCACGGCACTCTTTAATATCCATACGCTCGATTGGGACGACGACCTGCTGGCGCTCTTTGACGTTCCACGTTCCATGATGCCCGAGGTTCGCTGGAGCTCGGGCGACTACGGCCGCGTCGCGAGCGACATCATGACCAACATGCCGCCCATCATGGGCGTGGCGGGCGACCAGCAGGCATCGCTGTTCGGCCACTGCTGCTTCTATCCCGGCCAGACCAAAAACACCTATGGCACGGGCTGCTTTATGCTCATGAACACCGGTGACGAGATCGTCGAATCCAAGAATGGCCTGGTCTCCACCATCGGTATCGCTGCGGACGGCAAAGTCAGCTATGCGCTCGAGGGCTCTATTTTTGCCGCCGGTTCAACGATGAACTGGCTTCGCAACAACATGGGCATCATCTCGAGCGTGAGCGAGTCGGCACAACTCGCCGCTTCGATTAGCGACAACGAGGGCTGCTACTTCGTTCCCGCCTTTGCAGGTTTGGGTGCTCCCTGGTGGGACCCGCATGCCCGCGGTATCGTGTGCGGTCTGACCGGCGCCTCGAGCCGTGCGACCATCGTACGTGCCGCCTGCGAATCCATGGCATATCAGAGCTACGACGTG
>CABUZD010000137.1 GCA_902495945.1 uncultured Collinsella sp. | reverse complement strand
TCTTGCCGTGGTCGACGTGGCCCATGACGGTGACGACCGGGGCGCGCGGCTTAAGGTCGGCGGGATCGTCGTAGAACGAGAAGGTGTTCTCCTCCTCGGGGGTGATGATCTTGATCTGACGGCCCAGGTCGTCGGCAACGAGCTCGACGAGGTCGTCGGACATGGACTGCGTCATGGTGAGCGGCGTACCCAGCAGGAACAGGCGCTTGATGATGTCGTTGGCCGGAACGTCGAGCGCCTCGGCAAGCTCCTGGACGGTAACGCCCTGGGAGACCTTGATGGCGTCGAGGTCCTCGGGGTTCACGCCCTGGGCCAGCGCCTCCTCTATCTTGCGCTCCTCCTGCGCCTTGGCTGCCTCGCGCTCGCGCTTCTCCTTGCGCTTCTTGCGGCGACCGGTGGACTCGCGAGAGGCCTCCTCGACGGCGGCACGAGCCTCCTCGAGCACCTTCTCGCGGCTGTACTCCACCGCCTCGCGAGCCAAGCGGCTGTAGTGGTCCTCTTCGTTGTTGTGACCGCCCTTGCGCTTCTTGCCCTTGCCCTGCTTATCGGGGTTGGGGAAGTCCATGCCGGCAGCGACGTTGTTGCTGGCGTTGGTGCGATGGCTGTGCGGACGACTCTCGGAGGCGTTGCGCTCGGAGTTGTTGTCGGAAGCGTTACGACGGCCACCGCGGCGGTCGTTGTTGCCGCCACGACGGTTACCGCGCTCTGCGGCGCGCTCGGCCTTGGCCTTGTCCTCGGCGTCCTTCTTCTCCTTGAGCACGGTCTCCTGAGCGGCGATCTGGTCGAGCAGCGAACGGAAGCGCGAACCGGAGTCGGAAGCGGGAACGGCGCGGCGCTGGGCCTCGCGGGCAGCCTCCTCCTTCTCGCGGGCAAGGCGCTCCTGCTCGGCCTTCTTCTTGGCCTCGGCCTCGGCGCGGGCAGCCTCCTCGGCAGCCTGGGCTGCGGCAAACTGGCGGCGCTCCTCCTCACGTGCCTTCTCGGCGGCGATGCGCTCGCGCTCGGCCTCGGCGGCGCGTGCGGCCTCCTCGGCGGCAGCCGCCTGCTCCTCGGCCTGCTTGGCGGCCTCGACTTCCTGAGCGCGGGCCTCGATCACCGAGGCGAGCTGCTTGCGGACCATGGCGACATAAGCGTCCTCCAAGGTGGAGGAAGCGGACTTAGCGGGAATCTTCATTTCGGCGAGATGACCCATCAGTTCCTTGGAGGTCATGCCGAACTCTTTGGCCAGGGTGGACACACGGACTTTTGCCATATGACTTCACCTACCCTTTCTGGCACCTTGGGTGCCTAGAGACTGAACGAGCGTGGGAGACGCGCCGGGACCTGCCCGACGCGACCGCGCGCTAGATCAGGTCCTCCGCATCATCGAAGGCGTCGGTGTCGTGGACACCGCAGAAACGGGAGCCGGGACGAGCCTGGTTGCGGCACTGGATGCCGTCCTCGGACACGTACTCGCAGCGGCGGACATCCTCGTCCTCCTCGTCACCGATCAGGTCGGCGGCGGGCTCCTCGTGAACGGGAACGTTCTTGAGGATGTCGGCGGCAAGGGTCTCGGACTTGATGTCGATGTGCCAGCCGGTCAGGCGCGCGGCGAGGCGGGCGTTCTGACCCTCCTTGCCGATGGCGAGGGACAGCTGGTCGTCGGGTACGATGACGCCGGCGTAAGCCTTCTCCTCGTCGATGAGGACGCGGGTGACCTTGGCGGGCGACAGGGCGTTGGCGACGTAGACGGCAGGATCGGCATCCCACAGGATGACGTCGACGCGCTCGCCACGGAGCTCGCCCACGACAGCGCGAACACGGCTGCCCTTGGGGCCGACGCAGGCACCCACGGGATCCAGACGGTCGTCGAGCGAGTGAACGGCAACCTTGGAGCGCTGGCCGGGCTCGCGGGCGATCGACTTGATCTGGACGGTGCCCTCATAGATCTCGGGCACCTCCTGCTCAAACAGACGACGCATGAGCTCGGGGTGGGTACGGGAGATAACAATCGGCGGACGGCTGTGCTCGCCACGAACCGGCTGCAGGTTGGAGTTGGGGTCGCGAACGTCGATGATCACGGCCTTGATGTGCTGGTTGTGCAGGTAGCGCTCGCCCATCGGACGCTCGTTGCGCTCGTTCTCGTAACGACGCTGATCGAAGTGCGGCAGCTCGGCCTCGACGCCCTCGCGAATCTTGACGATCGTGAAGTCGGGCGTGGACTGCAGCACGGTGCCGCTGATGAGGTCACCGATGCGACCGGAGAACTCCTCGTAGATCTGCTCGCGGGCGGAGTTGCGCACGATGGCGTTGATCTCGGCCTTGGCGTGCTGGGCGGCGATGCGGCTCGTGTTCTTGGGGGTGACGTCGATCTCCTCGAACTCGGTGAAGTTGCCCTCCTCGTCCATGGAATCGTCGATCGGCTCCAGGCGGTAGACGTAGATCTTGCCGGTGGTGCGGTCGATGGTCACCTTGGCGCCCCACTCAAGATGCAGGATCTCGGCATAGCTCTTGGCGAGCGACTGCTCCAGGCGGTCGATCAGGTAGAGCTGGTCGATGTGCTTCTCCTGGCAAAGCTCCATCAGGGCGGACATCATGTCGGATGCTGCCATCTTACTTTCCTTCCTTCGCGGGCTTGAAGTCGTAGGTGGGCTTCAACTTGCACTTTTTAACATCAGAGAAATCGAGGGTAACGGACTCGCCGTCCTCGAGCTCGAGGGTCACGTTCGTCTCGGTAGCGGCGGCAATCTTGCCGGCGTACTTGCGACGGCCCTCGGTGGCGGTGGAGGTGAGCTCGCAGTTCTCGCCCACAAAGCGGGCAAAGTCACTCGGGCGGCGCAGCGGGCGCGCCATACCCGGGCTCGACACCTCGAGCGTATAGCTCGAAGAGATGGGGTCGAGCTCCTCAATCACATCGCCGACCCACTTGGTGTTGGCCGTGACGTCGTTGAGCGACAGGCTCTGACCCTCGGCACCCTCGATACGCACGCGCACGCAGGGGGCCTTGGTGGCACCCACGAGCTCGACATCGACGATGTCGACATCGTGCTGGGGAGCGACGGCCTCGAGCGCGTCGATGATCGCCTGCTCGGTCTTGGTCTTGACCATTGCGGCACCTCCATCCATACAAAAAAGAAGCGGGGCCGAAACCCCACTTCTTTCAATTACAACTTCATTTGCAAGCAAACTATACCAATAGCTGCGGAAACGTGCAAGCACAGTACGAATCTGCAGGTCAGCGTGCGCACAGCTTCTCCACAAGAATAGGACAATTGACCGAAGACACCAAGGCAGGTACATGCAAAACGAGGGACGGCCCAAACGGACCGTCCCTCGTTTATTGCATGCCAGCTTTGCGCGCAATGCTTACTTGACCACCAGGTTGACCAGCTTGCCGGGAACGCAGATGGCCTTGACGACCGTCTTGCCCTCGAGCCACTTGGCGACGGCGGCCTCGGCGGCAGCCTGCATATCCTCGTTGGAGGCATCGCGGGCAACGTCGACGCGGCCGCGAACCTTGCCGAGCACCTGGACCACGATCTGCACCGTGTCCTCAACGGACTCGGCCAGGTCGAACTCGGGCCAGGCGGCGGTGTAGGCGTTGCCCTCGCAGCCGAGTGCCTCATGCCACAGCTCGTCGGCCCAGAACGGGCAGATAGGGGCAAGGACGCTCACGATATCCTTAGCCACGCCGTAGCACAGCGCCTTGTCGCGGGCGGTATCCTCGGTGGCATTGAGGTAGGCGCTCGCCGCGTTGACGAGCTCCATGACGGCCGAGATCGCGGTGTTGAACTGGCCGCGATCGAAGTCCTCGGTGCACTTGGCGATGGTGCGGTGACGCTCGCGATAGAGCTTCATCGCAACCTCGTCGAGTGCGGACTTGTCGAAGGCCACGTTGGCATCGCCGGACTGGACGAGCTGCCAAACGATACGCCAGGCGCGCTTGATGAAGCGGTTGGCGCCCTCAACGGCCTTGGGATCCCAGTCGAAGTCCTTCTCGGGCGGGGCGATAAACAGGATCGCCAGACGCATGGTGTCGGCGCCGTAGGGCTCAATGACCGAGCTCGGGGGCACGACGTTGCCCTTGGACTTGGACATGGTGTCGCCGTTCTCGTCCTTGACCATACCCTGGCACAGCAGGTTGGTGAAGGGCTCGTCAACGCTCAGCAGGCCCAGGTCGCGCAGTGCCTTGGTAAAGAAGCGACTGTAGAGCAGGTGCAGGATGGCGTGCTCGATGCCGCCGATGTAGTTATCGACGGGCATCCAACGGTCGGCGGCCTCTCGGGAGAAGGGCAGCTCGGTGTTGTGCGGATCGGTATAGCGCAGGTAATACCAGCTGGAGCAGGTAAAGGTGTCCATGGTATCGGTCTCGCGCTTGGCCGGGCGGCCGCAGACCGGGCAGGTGGTCTCGTAGAACTCCTTGCACTCGGCGAGGGTCTCGCCGGCGCCCAGGTCCAGGTTCTCGGGCAGCGTCACCGGCAGCTGGTCCTCGGGCACGGGCACAATGCCGCAGTGCTCACAGTGGATGGCCGGGATGGGGTTGCCCCAATAGCGCTGACGGGAAATGAGCCAGTCGCGCAGACGGAACTCGACCTTGCGACGACCGCAGCCCATGGCCTCGAGGTCGGCCACGATCGCAGCCTCGCCCTCGGAGTGCTTACCGCCGCGCATGCCGGTGTACTTGCCGGACTGGACGAGCGTGCCCTCGGCAGCGTGAGCGCAATCCCAGTCGACAGTCTCGG
>CABUZD010000136.1 GCA_902495945.1 uncultured Collinsella sp. | reverse complement strand
CGACACGGGAGAACCTTGCACTTGCGACGGGTCCGAGCCTTGCACCTGCGGCTGTGGCGGCTGTGGACATACGGCCGAGGAAGAGGCAGCGGCGGCTGCGTATCGCGAGTCGCACCGCGAAGGCCCGTCCGGTGATGCTCTCGACCACGAACGCAAAATTATCGTGTCGTTTGACAGCACCTTCGATGTGATGGAATGCGAGCAGCTGTGCCTGGATGCCGGCGTGCCCGGGCGCATTATGCCTTTGCCCGGCTCCATTACCGCAGGTTGCGGCCTGTGTTGGGCCATGCCGTTCTCGGGCGATGCACTCTCCGCCTTCCGCACTGCCACCGAAGGCCGCATAACCCCCGCCGACTACCATCAGCTCGTTCTCTAACCACCAACACCAACACAAGGGTGCCTGTCCCCAATGTGGTGGTTGGGAACATGTGGACGAAACAGCTTCGAAACACGCGATTTGTACGTCGGGCGCTCAAAAACGCTTCTACCTGCATCGTAATCAAAACGAAACATCCGCTCGTCGACTTATGCGAAACTTTGCCGCAACAGTGCGATATTATCCATACTCGATAAAGCTCGCGGCGCATAGGGCGCCTCGAACGACACTTTTCTTTTCCATCAATTGGAGGAAGCATGAGCTACACGCAGAAAGTTCTCGACGAGCTCAAGGCCCGCTATCCCGAGCAGCCTGAGTTCATCCAGGCCGCGACCGAGATCCTCGGCACCATCCAGCCGGCGCTCGACGCCCACCCCGAGTACGAGGAGGCCGCCCTGCTGGAGCGCCTCGTCGAGCCCGAGCGCATCGTCATGTTCCGTGTTCCCTGGGTCGACGACCAGGGCAAGGTTCAGGTCAACCGCGGCTATCGCGTCGAGTTCAACTCTGCCATTGGACCCTACAAGGGCGGTCTGCGCTTTAACCCGACGGTCACCCTGGGTATGCTCAAGTTCCTGGGCCTGGAGCAGATCCTCAAGAACAGCCTGACCACCCTTCCCATGGGCGGCGGCAAGGGCGGCTCCGACTTTGACCCCAAGGGCAAGTCCAACAACGAGATCATGCACTTCTGCCAGTCCTTCATGACCGAGCTCTATCGCCACATCGGCCCCAACACCGACGTTCCTGCCGGTGACCTGGGCGTTGGCGGCCGCGAGGTTGCCTACCTGTTCGGTCAGTACAAGCGCCTGACCAACGAGTGGTCCGGCGTCCTCACCGGCAAGGGCCTCTCCTTTGGCGGCTCGCTCGCCCGTACCGAGGCCACCGGTTACGGCCTGGCCTACTTTGTGGACGAGTACCTTAAGAGCCGCGGCGACTCCTTCGAGGGCAAGAACGTCGTCGTTCACGGTTCCGGTAACGTCGCTATCTACGCGGTCCAGAAGGTCGCCCAGCTCGGCGGCAAGGTACTGGCCTGCTCCGACACCCACGGCTGGGTCGAGGATCCCGATGGCATCGACTACACCGTGCTCGAGCATGTCTACAACAAGAAGCGCTCCGGCCACGACAAGGGCGTTACGCTCGCCATGTACGTCGACGAGAAGCCCAACGCCGTGTGGCACGAGGGCGACGGCCGCGGCGTGTGGCAGCTGCCCTGCGACATCGCGCTGCCCTGCGCTCGCGAGAACACGCTGCTGCTCGAGGACGCCCAGGCGCTCGTCGCCAACGGCTGCAAGGTGGTCGGCGAGGGCGCGAACATGCCCACGACCATCGAGGCCACGACCTACTTCCAGGAGAACGGCGTTGCCTTTATGCCCGGTAAGGCTGCCAACGCCGGCGGTGTTCTCGTGTCCGGCCTGGAGATGAGCCAGAACGCCGAGCACCTGTCCTGGACCTTCGAGGAGGTCGACGGCAAGCTCGAGCAGCTCATGCGCGGCATGTTCCACAACGTGGACGACACCGCCAAGGAGTACGGCCAGGAGGGCAACTTTGTCATGGGCGCCAACATCGCCGGCTTCCTGAAGGTCGCCGACGCCATGCTCGCCCAGGGCGTCTGCTAAATCTTTGCTTGACATAGCATGTGATGAGGCTCCCAGTTATCTTGGCTGGGAGCCTTTTTTTGATCCGCATGCGACGGAGGAAAACGGATCATTTTGTCTCGGCATGAGTTGCGGCCCCTCGTTTGGTACACTTAAAAGTACTGGACAAGTGAAGAGATGGGGGAGAACGTGCTCAAGTTCGGTACCTACGTCCGTGTTGGAAACGCGGCCGAAGCCTATGAGCTCTTACAGAAGAACCGCAACAACAAGATTGTGGGCGGCGGCATCTGGATGCGCCTGGGTTCGCGTCGCGTGGCGACGGCGATTGACCTTTCGGCCTGCGGACTCGATCAGATCGAGGAGACCGAGACCGAGTTTCGCATCGGCGCCATGTGCACCCTGCGCCAGCTCGAGCGCCATGCCGGGCTCAACGCGCTTGTCAACAACGTCTTTGAGTTCGCCGTCCACGATATCGTGGGCGTGCAGCTGCGCAATACCGCCACGGTGGGCGGCAGCATCTACGGCCGCTTTGGCTTCTCGGACGTGCTCTCCGCCTTCCTCGCGCTCGATTCCTATGTAGAGCTGACGGGCGCCGGCCGCGTGCCGCTCGCGGAGTTCGTCGACATGGGTTACGTGCGCGACGTTATCGAGCATGTCGTGGTCGTCAAGCACGACTACCGCGCGAGCTACGAGGCCGTGCGCAAGGCCGCGACCGACTTCCCCTCGCTCAACGTCACCGCCGCCTGGTGGGACGGCTCCTGGCACGTCACCGTGGGCGCTCGCCCGCTGCGCGCGACCCTGCTGCAGGGCGAGGCGTGCGGCCTTACCAACGAGCATCCTTCCGAGGACGAGCTTCGCGCCCTGGCCGCATCCGTGCGCTCGCTGGGCTACGGCACCAACCTGTGGGGCTCGGCCGACTACCGCCGCCGCATCTCGGCCCCGCTCGCCATCCAGGCCGTGCGCCGCGCCGCCGGCATCGAGCTTTCGGCCGCGCTTGCCCGCGAGCTCGAGACCGTGCAGATTCCTATGTTCGCCACGGACGAGTATTCCTGCCGCCGCGTGCCCGGCGTCGATTCTAGCGAGGTGCGCTAATGGCTGCCAAACTCATCGATCTTTCCTTTACGCTCAACGGCCGCAAGGTCAAGGTTCAGATTGCCCCCGACACCATGCTCTTTGCGCTGCTGCGCGAGCAGGGCTGCGCGTCGGTGCGCTGCGCCTGCGAGACCACCAACTGCGGCCTGTGCACGGTGTGGCTCGACGGCGACCCGGTGCTGAGCTGCTCGGTTCCCGCCGCCCGTGTTGAGGGCCATACCATCACCACGCTCGAGGGCCTCAAGGCCGAGTCCGAGGCACTCGCCCGCGCAATGGCTGCCGAAGGCGCCGAGCAGTGCGGTTTTTGCGCCCCCGGTCTTATCATGAACGTGCTGGCGCTTGCCCGCGCCGCCAAGGAGGACCCGAGCCTCGTCGCCACGCGCGAGGAGCTCTCGCGCCAGCTCGCCGGCAACCTCTGCCGTTGCAGCGGCTACGAGAGCCAGCTGCGCGCCATCGTGCGCTTCCTCAACGAGTCTGGCGTGCAGGTGGGCTTTGAGATGCCCGAGCTGCCGGTCAACGACACCAGCTGCGACGGTGTCTCCTACAAGCAGATCACTCACAAGCAGCCCAAGAAGGACTCGAAGGCCCTGCTCGAGGGGCGTCCCGTCTACACGGGCGACTTGGTGCCCGCCGGCGCCCTGATCGTCAAGCTCAAGCGCAGTCCGTATGCCCGCGCCAAGATCCGCTCCATCGATACGTCGCGTGCCCTGAAGGTGCCCGGCGTGGTGGGCGTCTACACCTACGAGGACGTGCCCAAGCGCCGCTTTACCATCGCCGGCCAGAGCTATCCGCAGCCTTCGCCCTACGACCGTCTGATTCTTGAGAACCTGGTGCGCTACCAAAACGAGGAGGTGGCGATCGTCGCCGCCGAGACTGAGGAGGCCGCCGACAAGGCGCTCAAGCTCATCAAGGTCGACTACGAGGTGCTTGAGCCCCTGCTCGACTTTACCAAGGCACTCGATAACGACATCGTGGTTCACCCCGAGGGCGACGTGACCTTTATGTTTCCGCAGGGCGGCGACGTCCCGCGCAACTTGGTATGCAGCGGCACGAGCGACTTTGGCGACTTGGACGAGGCCTTTGCCCAGAGCGACATCGTCTTCACCCGCACCTACACCAGCCAGGCCACGCAGACCGCGCCCATGGAAACTTTCCGAGCCTTCGCGACGACCGACGCGTTCGGGCGTATCTCGGTGACCACCTCTACGCAGGTGCCCTTCCACGTGCGCCGCATGGTCGCGCAGTCGCTCGACATTCCGCAGTCGCAGGTGCAGGTCATTAAGCCGCGCATCGGCGGCGGCTTTGGCTCCAAGCAGACGGGTTGCTGCGAGATCTTCGTTGCGTTTGTGACGCAGCAGACCGGCCGTCCGAGTTACTGCTGCTACACCCGTGAGGAGACCATCACCGCGGGCAACTCGCGCCACCAGATGCAGATGACCGTCAAGCTGGGCGCCATGAACGACGGCACCATTACGGCCATCGACCTGCATACGCTGTCCAACGCCGGCGCGTACGGCGAGCACGCTACCACGACGATCGGCCTTTCGGGCCACAAGAGCCTGCCCATCTACAACCATGTGAAGGCAAGCCGCTTTAGCTGGGACGCCGTCTACACCAATACCAACCGCGGCGGCGCGTATCGTGGCTACGGTGCCACCCAGGGCCAGTTT
>CABUZD010000135.1 GCA_902495945.1 uncultured Collinsella sp. | reverse complement strand
TAAATGCCTATTGATATAGGAAAGCGATAGCGGTGCCGGTGTGGACTTGGATAGTGGCTGTTGACCTGACGACGTTGCTGATGCCCGTGTCGGCTAACAAGCCCAGGGGGCTGTGGTCTAGCTCCCATTCTAGGCCGTGTTCGCTTACCACCGTCCCAGGGGCTATAGCGATGATTGAGAACGTCTGGTCCTCAGCGCCCTCAATGGTCCACGATTCGCCTCCGTGCAGGATTCGGGCCGTGGTCTCGTCTTCGGCAATCCAGACTGGGGCGCCCTCGTAGCCCGCGAGCAAGCCCAGTACGGAAAGAGCCATGTCCGGACGGCCGCCGGTGGCGCAGGTCGCAACCACTTCGGCACCCGGCCAGCGACGACGGACGGAATCGAGCGCCAGAGCCAGATCTGTATAGTCCTTGTAAGGGTCGTGGCGTTCCACCTCAAAGGCTTCGGCGGCATCGACCAACGTGTGACCTGCATCACTCACCGTGTCGGCATCCCCCACATACACGTCGCAACTCAATCCCGCGCCCAACAGCGCGTCGAGTCCGCGGTCCACGGCGACAACGTGGTCGCACTCCCCCGCTAGCCTTCGCAACAGATCCGCGCCCGCCACCACGGGCGAGCCGCAGACCACTAATACCTTGCAAGCCACAGCCCTCGCCTATCCCTCAAACGAAAGCACGCGGGCCAGGTCAAGCTCCTCGTAGCTGTCGATAAAGATATCGCAGTTGGCGCGCACGTCGTCGCGCTTCATGCGGCCGTGCGGGTCATAAATACCTACACGCTTAAAGCCGGCGGAGCCAGAGCTCTTTAGGCCAAAGACGGCGTCCTCAAACACCCAAGCGCGCTCAAACTTGTGCCCATGACGCTCCTCCAGACGGCGCAGCGCCAGCTCGTATACGTCGGGGAACTGTTTGGAGCGTCCCGCCTCGCCCGTCGTGGTAACAAATTCCATGTAAGCATCGAGCCCGGCACCAGCGAGCGCGGACTGCACCAGTTCAGCCGGCGTGGACGTAGCCACGCACATGGCAATGCCTGCCGCCTTCGCCTGCTTCAAAAATGCAAGCAGGCCATCGCGCGGCGGCACCTTGGAGTAGCCATCGATCAGGATGTTGCTCAGCTCGCGGTAGAGCTCCTCGCCGTTTGCGCCAATGCCCCACGTGTCGTGGTAGGCCTGGCACTCGTCCTCGAGCGACAAATGCTCAAACTGAGCAAAATCGTCGACCGTTACATCAATGCCATGACGGCGCAATAATTCGGGCTGGGCATAGGCCCAAACGGGGGTGCTATTTACCAGCGTGCCGTCGCAATCGAAAATAAAAGCGACATTGTGGGCGGCGGTCTGGGACATAAACGAACCTTTCGATATCAAATGGTAAACATCCTGCTAAAAACGTTTTACCAAACGTCAGTGAAACAATTTTGAAACCGAAATTGGTAAAACTGTCAAGAGTTTTACCACGGCAATTCTGCCAGTGGTATAAACATGTCGCTTACCGATTAAACGCCCCCGCAAATCCGCTTTCGTCCATAAAACTAACGCACAGGTGTTATCGTAGTTTCTGCCGAAAGTTCCACCGAGCACGCGAGGTGGAACGAATCACAGAAACTTCGCCGTCCCTTCGATTCGTGCAGCCTTGGACCTTTCGCATCTAGTCACCAAGGCAACACGCTGCCGCGTCATGATGGGATCAAACGTGAGCGATTCAAAGCTAAAGCCAACGGCTAAAAAGCCCGCAATCCGTAAAGCCGCCCCGCACGCACCGGAGCTCTCTAAGGACGATGTCTATCTGTTTGGCATTGGTATGTGGGAGCGCAGCTGGGAAAAGATGGGCGCGCATCCCGACACGCAGAACCGTACGCGCGGCTGGCGCTTTTGCGTTTGGGCGCCCGATGTAAAGAGCGTCCATGTCATTGGCGAATTTAACGACTGGGATGAGCAAGCCAACCCGTTGGTGCCCGTGCATACGAGCGCTATTTGGGAAGGTTTTATTCCTGGCGCCGAGCAGGGCCAGCTCTATAAATACCTCATCGAGACCAACGAGGGCATAAAGCTCTACAAGGCCGATCCGTATGCCTTTAAGGCCGAGTGCCCTCCGGGTACCGCGAGCGTGCTGTGGACCCTCGACGGCTACAAGTGGAACGACGCCGCGTGGCTCAAGCGCCGTGCCGATCACAACCATATGTCGCAGCCGCTCAACATCTACGAGGTACATATTGGCTCGTGGAAGCGCCACGGCGACGCGCCGCAGGGCGAGCCCGACGAGTACGGTAACTACCCCGGCCCCATGGACCCCTTCCCCGCGCAGTGCGGCGAGTTCTACACCTACGACGACCTGTCGGTGGAGCTCGTGGACTACGTGCGCGACATGGGCTACACGCATATCGAGGTCATGCCGCTTATGGAGCATCCCTTCGATGGCTCCTGGGGTTACCAGACGACCGGCTACTTTGCCGCCACGTCGCGCTATGGCGATCCGCAGCAGCTCATGCACTTTATCGATGCGTGCCACGAGGCGGGCATCGGCGTGATTATGGACTGGGTGCCCGGCGGTTTTTGCGCCGACTCTCACGGCCTTGCCACTTTTAACGGCCACATGCTGTTTGAGCACGAGATTCACCCCAACTGGGGCACGCATAAGTTTGACTTCGCCCGCGGCGAGGTCCGCTCCTTCCTGGTCTCCAACGTGCTGTATTGGCTCGAGAACTTCCATGTGGATGGCATTCGCATGGACGGCGTGTCCAGCATGCTGTATCTCAACTTTGGCATCGACGATCCGGGCCAAAAGAAGTTCAACAAGTACGGTACCGAGGAGGACCTGGACGCCAGCGCGTTTATCCGCCAGGTCAACTGCGCCGTGGAGGCGCACTACCCCGACGTGATGATGATGGCCGAGGAGTCCACCGCGTGGCCGCTCGTGACCTATCCGCCGCAGGACGGCGGCCTGGGCTTCCACTACAAGTGGGACATGGGCTGGATGAACGATACCCTGCACTACATGCAGACCGATTTTCCGTGGCGTCCCGGCAACCACGGGCTGCTCACGTTCTCCATCATGTACGCCTTTACCGAGAACTTCATTTGCCCGCTGAGCCACGACGAGGTCGTGCACGGCAAGTGCTCGCTCATCGGCCGCATGCCGGGCGACTGGTGGCGCCAGTTTGCCGGCCTGCGCACGCTGGCCTTCTACCAGATGACGCATCCCGGTGCCAAGCTCAACTTTATGGGCAACGAGATCGGCCAGTTTATTGAGTGGCGCTATTACGAGTCCATTCAGTGGTTCCTGACCGAGGAGTACGAGACTCACCGTCATCATCAGGCGTTTATCAAGGCGCTCAACCACCTGTACACCGCCGAGCCCGCCCTGTACGAGCGCGGCTACACCGACGACGGCTTTACCTGGATCGACGCAGACAACTCCAAGCAGTCCATCGTGAGCTTTGTGCGTCAGGGCGAGGACGTCGATGACGACCTGGTGATCCTGATCAACTTTGACCCGGCAAGCTACGAGAGCTTCCGAGTGGGCGTGCCGCGCGAGGGCGACTGGGAAGTCATCTTCGATTCCGACCGTCCCGAGTTTGGCGGCAGCGGATACGCCGGTGAGGAGCCCTACACCTGCTCGAGCGAGCCCTATCCCTGGAACGGGCAAATGGACTCCATCGAGATCAAGGTGCCCGGTCTGGCGGGCGTGGTGCTTAAGCGTCGCGGTCCCAGCAGCTACAAGCCGCCCGTGGTCGAGGAGCCCAAGAAGGCGACGCGCAAGCGTGCGTCTTCGGTGAAGCCCAAGGTCGCGGCTGCTAAGAAGGCTCCGGCTAAGGCGAAGGCTGCCAAGCCCGCTGCCAAGGCCACGGCCAAGTCCACCACGGCCAAGAAGGCGGCCACCAAAAAGGCCGCTCCCAAGGCCAAGGCAGATGCTGTTAAGGCTCCTGCCAAGAAAGCGTAACAAAGGCGTTACCACTGTAATTACCCGTCCCGCAGGGGCGTAGGATACAAGTCATAACCGTTCCGGGAGAAACATCCCCGGGGGAAAGGAACGTATGAATAAGATCTTCGACAACAAGCAGGAGTTTACCGAGCTCTATCGCGATGCCGTCATGAGCATCAGCGGCAAGAGCGTCGAGGCCGCCAGCGACCTCGATCGCTTTAACGCCCTGGCCAAGCTCGTGGCCGAGAAGGCACGCACCGTCGCCACCAAGAGCGACGCCCGCGCCACCGCCGAGGGTAAGAAGCGCGTGTACTACTTCTCGATCGAGTTTTTGATCGGCCGCCTGCTCGACAACTATCTGCTCAACTTTGGCGTGCGCGACATGGTCGCCGAGGCGCTCGACGACATGGGCTTTGATCTGTCCGTCATCGAGAACCAGGAGCCCGATCCGGCACTGGGCAACGGTGGCCTGGGCCGTCTGGCCGCGTGCTTCTTGGATTCCATGGCAGCCGAGGGCATTGCCGGATACGGCAACGGCATGCGCTACCGCTACGGCCTGTTTAAGCAGGAGATCGTCAACGGCAGCCAGGTCGAGGCCACTGACGAGTGGCTCACCCACGGCTATCCCTGGGAGGTCCGTCGTCAGGACAAGGCCGTGACCATCAAGTTTGGCGGCCGTGTAGAGGGCTTTGAGGAGAACGGCCGCACGTTCTATCGCACGGTAGACACGCAGGACATCCTGGCCGTTCCTTATGACATCCCCGTCGTGGGCTATGCCGGCGAGACCGTCAACAAGCTGCGCGTCTGGGCCGCCGAGCCGGTCGACGAGCACTTCGATCTGGAGGCCTTCAACCGCGGCGACTACGCCCTG
>CABUZD010000134.1 GCA_902495945.1 uncultured Collinsella sp. | reverse complement strand
CCACTTAATGTGGCCTCCGTCGTGAGCAGGACTGTAGAGCAGGAAACCTAAGCCGGTGTCCCCGCTCTCCCGGGGCCGGCGGAATCTAGTTGTTCAGCATGCGGTCGAAGCTTCCCGAGTCGCCATCCCGATAGTCTGCGGTCATCAGGATCTCCTGCGGAATGCGCCCGCCTTCACGTAGCACGTTGCGGAACTGCACGCGCGTGACCATGGGCAGATCTTTGATCGTCGCTGCCAGGTTCTGCGGCACACCCTGGTTGGCAGCCGCGGGCTCGCACTCTCCGCCGGCCTTCACGCGACGCTTATGCTCGGCGAGCATGGCGCGGTACATGCCGGCATGCAGGCGAATCTCAACCACATTGGCATTGCGAGCCTGCTCGACGATGCGCGCGCCCTCGCGATCGATATCGCCCACGTAGTAGACGTAGTTAAAGCGATAGCCAATCTCGGCCAGATAATCATCCAGTGCGTGCGAGACGCTCGCCTTGCAGCCGCCGCCAAAAATCACGCCGCCCACCTTGGTACCAAAGAGCTTGGCATGTTTGCGTCCGCGCAGGAGCTTGACGATCTCGTCATAGGTATCCAGGTTCTCGACCATAATGAACGGCTTGTCGGCACCCAACGTAAAGAAGCCCGTAAAGTGCACGGGGCGATTGGGGGCGACCTTGATCGCCTGCATGCTGATGCCCTTTTCGGTCATACGTCTGATCAGGCGCTCACCGTGCTTGCCGTCAAAAGCCTTCTCGTCGTTAAAGATCTGGTAGGCACGCTGGCGGCGCGAGGCAACCGGCGTATCGGCACCTCGGTTCTGCTCGATCCAAGCCTGGATGATTGCGATTTCCTCGGCAATCTTGCGGTTGGACATCTCATTGTGCTGAGTGCGCTGCGGAGCCTTTTTGCCGTCCTTGCCCTCGACCTTTACGATCTGTGTCTGCTGCTCCTTGATCTTAGAGAGCGCCGTAGGCGTAGGGACAACTTTGAGCAGCTGCCTGCCTAAAACGCGGGCAAGGGCAAACGCCGAGACCTCGCCGTGGACTGCCGACTTGGGCTGCTGGGCAGCAGTATCTGCTGCGGTAGACTCCGGCTTCTTCTGAGACTTGCGCTTAGAATCGCCTTGGGAATTGCGCTCGCCCTTCGGCATAGGCGCCTGCTTCTGCGGACGATCGGACTTGCTCTCCTTCGCAGGCTGGCGCTTAGGCTGCCCCGAAGAAACCTCGACCTTCGCATCCTCGTCCTGCGGCGTAGTCTTCTCGGCTGCAGTCTCGGCATGGGAACTGCGGCCCCCACGATGGCGACGGCGGCGAGGCTTGCTCGATGCGCCCTGCTCCGCCTGCTCATCAGTAGGCTGCTGGCCCTTGGCCTCGGCATCAACCTCAAGCTGCGGCTCAGCAGGCTTCTGTTCGCGAGCCGCCGGCTCAACGGCCTTCTCGGCCTTCTCGTCCTGAGTGGTCGAAGCCGGCTCGCTCTTCTCCTGATGCCTTACGGGATACGCGCGCCCCGCAAAACCACGTCCGGGACGGCATGAACCCGGAGCCTTCTTGGCAGACTCCTCAACATCGTCTGCAACCTCAGAAGACTCTTCAACCTCACGCGCGACATCCTGCTGCGTAGCCTTGAAGTGAGCACCGCGACGACGCTTGGGCTCTTGGGCCTCCACGGGCTTTTGCTCCTTCGTGGGCTTCTGCGACTCGGCAGCAACCTCGGTCTCAACAGCCTCGGCATCCGTCTCACCCTTTTGAGCAACGGCGCGACGGAAGCGCTCCTGCTGGGCGCGGCGCTGCGCATCGCGCTTGCCGCCCCCGCCAAAACCGCCGCGTCCTGCCTTGGCCGTAAAGGCGCGCACGACGTTCTCATCGAGCAACTCATCGGTATCGACATGCTCACGCGGAGCAACTTCTTCCACAGCAGGCACGTCAGCGGAATCCTCGACGACAAAATCTTCGACGGACTCGGCAGGCTGCTTCTGGACATCGCGGATCTCGGCATTGATGGTATAGAACGCCGGGCGCCCGTTAATGCCGCTACCCTCGATCTTGGTCACGATATTTGCCGCGATAAGCTCATCGCGCATCGCCTTGGTGTCACATTCCTTATCGATGGAGCGGAAAATCTGCGCCAGCGCACTCGACTTAATCTTGAGCGCCTTGCGGCAGAGCAGGTCGTAGGCAACCAGCTTGGCACGCTCGGCAGAAAGCGACGTCTGGCTGCTCAGACGCTCAGCCAAAGCATCGACATTGTTTTGATTATCGGAATATACCGTCTTGGCCACGGGGCCCCTTTCATATGTACACATATACGTCTATATGGTACAACGCGCGCCCTTGTCCACGCAAAACATCTGCGAGAACACTCGAGCGTCACCCGCTTTTGCATGAAAAAAGACCGAGCCCGCGAAGTCGCGGATCCGGTCTTTCCGAGTCATATAGATGTGACGTTCAACTCGTCAGGTCGACTAAGCCTTGGCAGCCTCGGCGTCGGCAGGAGCCTCGGCGGCAGCGGCGCGGCCGTACTCGGCCTTGCCCATCTCGGACCACTCAGGCTCCTCGTCGGGCATGGAGCCGGCCTCCTTGCCGAAGAACTCCTTGAGGCAGTTGACGGCAACGATGAGGCCCAGGACCATCAGCAGGACAGCAAAGACGAGCTGCAGGCCCTTGGTGGCGGCGACGGAGACGGCGGCCGTGGTGGCGGTAGCCGGGATGGTACCGAAGAAACCGTAGGCCTGGACGGCGGTCACGCAGCCCATGGCGCTCTGGACCAGCGAGGTGAAGGTGCAGCAGAGCAGGAAGACGACGGGCACGTAGAGCATCCAGCCCTTGCGGCCGGTGCACTTGCAGAACACGGCGAGGGTGATCATGGTCATGCCGCCGAGCAGCTGGTTGGAAGCACCAAAGAGCGGCCAGATGTTGGCATAGCCACCAAAAGCGAGGGCGAGACCGGGAAGCAGGGTGACGACCGTGGCGAACCAGGGGTTGCCGAGGACCTTCATGTAGCCGGCCTTGGACTCGATGGCCAGGGCGTCGTTGGTCTGGGCAAAGAACTCGGAGAACGAAGTGCGGGCGATGCGGGCGACGGCGTCGAGCGAGGTCAGGGCCAGAGCGGAGACGTTCATGGTCATAAAGACGGTAGCGAGCGTGCCGTCAACACCGAAGGCCTGCATACCGCGGGAGATGCCAGCGGCGAAGATCTGGAACGGGGTGGAAGCGACACCGGCGTTGAGTGCGCCGGTACCGGCGGTGTTCATGTCGGAGAACATGATGCCGGCGACGATGATGGCGAGGATGCCGACGAAGGACTCGACGATCATGGCGCCGTAACCGACCTTGACGGCGTCCTGCTCCTTCTCGACCTGCTTAGAAGAGGTGCCGGAAGAAACGAGGCTGTGGAAACCGGAGAGAGCACCGCAAGCGACGGAGACGAACAGGACCGGGAACATCATGCCGGAGGCAGTGGAGAAGCCGGTGAAGACCGGAGCGGTGATAGTGGCCTGACCGTTGACGCCCAGGACGACGATGCCGAGGACAGCGCAGACGATCATGACGATCATCATGATGGAAGTGAGGTAGTCACGCGGGGTCTTGAGCATCTGGATGGGCATAGCGCCAGCGAAGACCAGGTAGACCATGACGACGGCGAACCACTGGAACTTGTCCAGGTAGACCGGGAACTGCATGCCGACGGCGAACATGAGGACCATGAGCACCACGCCGGTGACGAACTCGGCAGCGCCGGTGAGGTTGAACTTCTTCTGGGCCCAACCAAAGGCCATGGCGACGAAGGTGAACAGGATGGAGATGGTGCCAGCGCAGCCAGCGGCATAGGACTTGGTGAAGTCGATGGCACCGGTAGCGGCGCCAGAAGCGTCAACGGCCGGGGTGAACATGAACGTCTTGCAGACCATGTCGGTGAAGGCGGCAATGACGATGATGCAGAACAGCCAGCAGAACAGCAGGAACAGGCGACGGCCGGTCTTGCCGATGTACTTCTCGATGAGCTGAGCCAGGGACTTGCCGTTGTTCTTCATCGAGGCGTACAGGGCGCCAAAGTCGTGGACGGCGCCAAAGAAGATGCCGCCGACGAGAACCCAGAGCACGACGGGAAGCCAGCCGAAGGCCATGGCGACGATCGTACCCGTAACAGGGCCAGCACCGCAGATCGAGCTGAACTGGTGCGAGAACGCGGTGAAGGCGGAGACGGGCGAGAAGCTGTTGCCGTCCTTCATGCGCTTGGCCGGCGTGAGGGCCTCTTTGTCAACGCCCCACTTGTTGGCCAGCCATCGGCCATAGCCCAGATAGCCGCAGGCGAGCACCGCCGCGGCCACAACCATGAGCAAAACTCCGTTCATTACATTTCCTCCTCTAAAAAGAACTTCCCAGACATAAAAAATGAGGGCCGTCGGTTGCGCTCGACGGCCCTCATCTTCATCAGCCGCCCGTTATCGTACGGGCTAGCTGTATGTGCTAACCCGCATCAGATAATTACTACGCTGATAATGTTTAGCTGATGCGTGAACATGTCTAAGAAATCCTCTTCAATCATGATGCGAACGATCCGTGCGTGTTCACATCCCCCAGTGGATGAAAAGGAGTATGAAACTTTAGTTACCTAAAGTCAACGCAAATTTGTAATGAATTTTCAACTTTTTTGGATTTCTCGGTATAAAACGCCACTGACCTCGGACTTTACCCAGCGACAGTTTTTGCATGAGAGATGTCCCTCGGGAGCGGGCGGGCGTATACAAGGTTTCCTGCTCTACAGTCCTGCTCGCACGGAGAGCACATTAAGTGCTCTCCGGCTCGTGCGGAACTCGCGATAAACCTT
>CABUZD010000133.1 GCA_902495945.1 uncultured Collinsella sp. | reverse complement strand
GAGCTGGCAGCTGAGCGCGGCCAGGTGCTGTGGGGCCTGGATTCGAAGGCGGACATTCGCTTCTCGCACGAGAACCCCGATGTCCAGGCGTGCTACCGCGAGTTCTTGGGTGCGCCGCTCTCGCCGCTGGCCGAGGAATTGCTGCATACCGATCATCACGCATGGACGATGCCTAACGAGGGGACGTGCTAGCGATGCGCGTGTTTGATTTTGAAATGTCGCGCCGGGGGTTTGCCTCGGCGCTCGCCGCGGGCGCCCTGTCACTTGCGCTCGCGGGCTGTGGCGGCGGGGCTGCCGGTGCCGGGTCCGCCGCGGGCTCGGCTGCCACGGACGGTGCCGGTGCTGCCGCAGAGCCGGTCGAGGTGCACGTTGCCTCGCTCAAGGGGCCGACCTCGATTGGCCTGGTGCAGTTTATGGACCAGGCTGCCGATGGCGAGACGGACAATGAGTTCGACTTTGTGATCAACACTGCCGCCGACGAGATTGTGCCCAAGGTCATTCAGGGCGATATCGATATCGCCCTGGTGCCCGCCAACGTGGCGAGCGTGCTCTACAACAAGACCGAGGGCGCGGTGCAGGTCATCGACATCAACACGCTGGGCGTGCTGAACGTTGTGACGGGCGACGCGAGTGTGGCCTCGTTTGGCGATCTGGCGGGCCATACTGTCTATATGACGGGCAAGGGCACTACGCCGGAGTACGTCATGAACTACCTGCTGGAGCGCGCGGGCCTGACCGGCCAGGTGGCGCTTGAGTTTAAGAGCGAGCCCACCGAGGTACTGTCGGCGTTGCTTGCCGATCCGTCTGCCGTGGGCGTGCTGCCCGAGCCGTTCAAGACCGCTGCCATCGCCAAGAGCGAAGGCAAGCTGTCGGCACCGGTGAGTCTGACCGATGCGTGGGACGAGCTGGCAGGAGACACGGGCTCGCGCTTGCTGACGGGTGTGACCGTGGTGCGCCGTGCCTTTGCCGAGGAGCATCCCGAGGCCGTGGCGGAATTCCTGAGCTGCCATGCTGCGAGCGTTGAGGCCGTGAACGCGGCGCCGGCGGACTGGGCGCAGGCCGTGGTCGATGCGGGCATCGTGGATAACGCCAAGATCGCCGAGAAGGCGATTCCCGGGTGCATGCTTGTCTGCCAGACAGGGAAGGATATGAAGGCCGCGCTCGGTGGGTACCTGAAGGTGCTGGCCGATGCGGACGCGAGCGCCGTGGGCGGCAAGCTCCCGGCTGACGATTTCTACTACATGGAGTAGCCCGTGCGTGCGTTTGCTCGACAAATGACAGAACGTATGAAGGCGGTGGCGGCAGCAGGTGCCGTTGCCGCCTTTTGGCTTGCCGTGTGGGTGCTGATGGCGGGTTTCGTGGCGCAGCCGTTGATTTTGCCGGGGCCGGGCGCCGTCGTGGTGGCGTTGCTGCGACTGGTATGCGATGCCAGCACATGGGCGATTCTGGCAGGCTCGGGTGCGCGTATCTTGGGCGGGCTGGCGCTTGCCGCGGTGTGCGGCGGCGTACTGGCGGGAGTCTCGGTGCGATCGCTGACGTTTGCCCGCTTGGTGGCGCCGGCGCTTTCGTTTATTAAGGCGACACCGGTTGCCTGCGTGGTGGTCCTGCTGCTCATTTGGTTGGGGTCGGCGCGTGTGAGCATCGCGGCGGTCTTTTTGATGGCACTGCCGGGCGTATATTTCTCGCTGGTCGAGGGCTTGGTACAAGTGGATAAGCCGCTGGAGCAGATGTTTCGTCTGCATGGCGTGTGGGGCTGGCGACTGCTCTTCGCCCACGTCTGGCGCGAAGTCCTGCCGTTTGTGCTTTCGTGTGCCCACGCCGTGATTGGCATGAGCTGGAAGGCCGGTGTGGCGGCGGAGCTGATCGGCATGGCGACGGGCACCGTGGGCGAGCGCATCTATCAGGCGAAGCTTTTGATTGAGACTGCCGATTTGCTGGCCTGGACCGTGCTGGTTGTTATGGCTTCGTGGGCATGCGAGCGCGTGCTGGTGTGGCTGCTGCGGGCTTCGGGGCCCGCAGCATGGCGTGCTGCTGTGCGGGCGCATGGGCGTTGTCCTCGCGGACGTGCAGGCGGCTCTGCTGACGGCAGGGCTGCTGCGGAGCTTGCGCTCGCCGTGGGCGATCGCGCTCCCTGGGCTCCGGCGCTCGACGGACTGGTGCTTCGTGTGCCCGCCGGTGGGCGCGCCTGCGTGATGGGCACCTCGGGCGTGGGCAAGTCGACGCTGCTTGCGCTGGCGGCGGGGGAGTGCGCGCCGTGCTCCATGGTGTTTCAGGATGTGCGCCTGGTAGAGGGCGCCTCGGCTTTGGATAACGTGCTGGTGTGCGCCGACGCGCGCGTGGACGCCTCGAGTGCCGCGGCCCTGTTGCGCCTGCTGGTGCCGGGGGTCGATGTGCATGCTCGTGTGGCCGAGCTCTCGGGCGGGCAGCGCCGTCGCGTCGAGATTGCCCGAGCCCTGCTGTGTCCGGGCGGCGCAGTGATTCTGGACGAGCCCTTTACCGGCCTAGATACCGCTGCGCGCGACGCATGCGCCGAGGTTGTGCTCGACTTGCTCGACGGCCGCATGCTGTTGCTTGCTACGCACGATGCCGTCGACGCTCAGGCCCTCAATATCTCGGACATCATCACGCTCTAAATACTTACTCAGCAACAAAATGATCCGTTTTTTCTCCGTCCCCATAGGGTTGGGTATGGTATTCTATCTGTGGGGTAATACTTAGGATTACCAAGTAATACCAACGCAGTAGAAACAAACTCCAGATGCGGGCCAATCGGGTTGCCTTCACAGCCCGTCGCCCAGCCGCGTGGCCCGCATCTATCCGCACCACCGTCGTTTCAAAAAGGAAGCGCATGGCAGAACACATGACCCCGGTTGTCGCGAAGGTCTTGCCCGAGGAAAAGGCGGCCTTCGCGGCGGCAACCCAACTCGTAGGCACCACGCCGTCCAACGCCATCCGCATGTTCATCGCCGCCTTCAATCGGTGCGGCACCTTTCCGTTCGACATTTCGCCCAGCGGGGCCTTTGGCACTGCGCCCGATTCTCATCAATAAGTGATCCGTTTTCCTCCGTCCCCATAGGATCAGCTCTCTGCCGAGTTGTGGTAGAACTAGGGAACGGTTTTGAGGAGGTTGGCATGCTCAATGCGATAGCGTGGGCGCTTGCCTGTTTTGGCGTTGTCGCTGCCGATATAGCCCTGAGCGTGGTTCTGTTTTCTGTTCTCGATGCCGTGTCGGCGCTGACGGGCTATCCGATCGACAATCTCGATATCCAATGGTTCCAGGCTGCCGCTCAGACGGCGTCGTTTTTGATGGCGCTGCTGTGGTGGCGTTATCTGTGGCCGCGCTCGTTTATGGCGCGCCGGCAAGGCGAGCGCCCGCTCGGTGGGGGAGCAGGCGCGGCATGGAAGCGCATCGTCTGCGTTGTCGTGATCGGCCTGTCCATGCAGATGGTCATTAGCTACCTATGCGACGGCGTGCTGTCGCTGCTGCCCGAGGTCGCGGCAGACTATAGCGAGCTCGTTGAGGAAACAGGCATGGGCGACACGAGCTATCTGGCCGTTCTGACCACGGTGATTGGCGCGCCATTTTGCGAAGAGCTCCTGGTGCGCGGCATCATCTTTGAGTTCTCACTGCGTGCGTTTAATCCACAGTGCCATCCGCTCTGGAAACGTCGGCGCCGCGTGAACGCGCAAGACGGCACCATAGTGCCCTGGGCGGCCCCGAGTACCTGGGGCGTCGCCGCGGCAATCGTACTGCAGGCGGCGGTCTTCGGCTTTATGCACATGAACTGGGTGCAGGGCTGCTATGCGGGCGCTGCCGGCCTCATTTTTGGCTGGGTGCTCGTGACGACCGGAAAGCTCCGCTACACGATCCTGTTGCACTTTGCCTTTAATGCCGGCTCGTACCTCATGGGCCTGCTATGGTTTGTGAACACGCCGCTCGACGCGGTAGTCACGGTCGCTATTGCCGGCGTTATCCTCGTTGAGGCAATGCGCTCGCTGCGCCACGCGTGTGGGATGGACGCAGCGAGCGCACCACTGCACTAGTTGCGACGTCCGCCTCCGTTGGCGCCCTGACGTCCCTGGGCCGCGCGGTTACGGCCGGCGGTGTTCTGCGCGCGGGACATGCCGCCGTATCCCTTGTTGCCTTTGGGTCCCTTGCCGGCGGCGCCACCGTGGGCCTTACCGCCCTTCTTGCCGGTGCCGTGTCCGCCGCCGGCAGACGTCTCGCCCGGGCGTGGCGGCACGGGGCGAATCAGGCAATGCTTGGTGTAGCCGATCAGGTCGCGGCGGCCAGCCTTTTCCAGCGCCTCGCGTACCAGCTTGTAGTTCTCGGGCTTGCGATACTGGATAAGCGCGCGTTGCATGGCCTTCTCGTGCGGGTCGCGCGCCACATAGATCGGCTCCATGGTGCGCGGGTCCACGCCGGTGTAGTACATGCACGTCGACATGGTGGACGGGGTGGGGTAGAAGTCCTGCACCTGTTCGGGCATGTAGCCCATGTCGCGCACGGCTTCGGCAAGGTCCACGGCTTCCTTCATCGTCGAGCCGGGGTGGCTCGAGATCAGATACGGCACAACATACTGCTTGAGTCCATACTCGCGGTTCAGGCGCTCAAATTTGCGGCAGAACGCATCGTAGACGGCTCGGCTCGGCTTGCCCATCACGGACAGCACCGCGTCGCTCACGTGCTCGGGTGCCACGCGTAGCTGGCCCGAGACATGGTGTTCCAGCAGCTCGCGTAAAAACTCGTCCGAGGCATCGGCCATGGTGTAGTCAAAACGGATGCCGCTGCGCACGAAGACCTTCTTGACGCCCGGCAGCTGGCGCAGGTCGCGCAACAGCT
>CABUZD010000132.1 GCA_902495945.1 uncultured Collinsella sp. | reverse complement strand
TACCTCTCGCTTGGCATGGAAGTAGGGTGGCCGGGCTGGTCGTCGTAGGCGTATTTGCTGTACACGTTGACCTCCCACTGCTTTTTTTCGACCTTTGCTACAGAATCGAGGATGAAGCCGGTCGCAAGGCTCAGACCGCACAGGAACATAAACGACGCGGCGAGCATGGCGGTGGGGAAGCGCGGAACGAGGCCGGTCTGGAAATACTCGACAACGATGGGCGTGCCCAAGGCGAGGCCGATCACCGCAAACAGAAGCGCGACGAGGCTGAAGAACTTCAGAGGGCGGTAGTCCTTGAACAGCGTGCCGATCATCGCAACGACTTTAATGCCGTCGCTCACGGTATTGAGCTTGGACTCGGAGCCTTCCGGACGGTCGCGGTACTCGATGGGCACGTCTTTGATGCGCCAGCGGTGGTCGACGGCGTGGATCGAGAGCTCGGTTTCGATCTGGAAACCCTCGGAAAGCACAGGGAAGGTTTTAACGAACGGGCGGCTCATGGCGCGGTAGCCTGTCATGACGTCATCGAAGCTGTAGCCATAGATCCACTTGATCATGGCGCGGACCAGATTATTGCCAAAGCCGTGGAAGGCACGCTTGTTCTCCTCGGCGTAGGTGCCGTTGGAAAGGCGATCGCCTACGGTCATGTCGGCCGTGCCGTTAAGGATGGGCTCGCAGAGGGCCTTGGCCGCCTCGGCGGGGTAGGTGTCGTCTCCGTCGACCATCAGGTAGCAATCGGCGTCGATATCGCGAAACATCTGGCGGCACACGTTGCCCTTTCCCTGACGGGGCTCAAAGCGGACTGTGGCGCCGTGCTCGGTGGCAATGCGTGAGGTATCGTCCGACGAGTTGTTGTCATAGACATAGACCGTCGCCTGCGGAAGCTCGCGGTGAAAGTCATCGATGACTTTGCCGATCGTGAGCGCTTCGTTGTAGCAAGGGATGATGACGGCGATGGATTCAGAATTCACTTAATGCTCCTTATACATTCAATCCTAGAAAGTATAGCCGTTTGGGCCTGGCATCCTAAGATGTGGGTTAGTTCTCCAGTTTTGTTGCGCGAATCGTTTGCATGGCCGTCGGGTCTATACTGTTCGTTTGTCAACGATTACGAGTAAAGGAGTTGCATCCGTGTCGGATCAGACAAAGCAACAAGAAACTCGCAGTCTGCCTGCGACGTTTGCTAAGAACGAATTTGAGAAGGACGCGTTTATCCTTCGTCAGCTGGTTACCAAGGATTTTAAGATCAAGTATCGCCGTAGCGTTCTGGGCGTCGCATGGTCGGTGCTCAACCCGCTGCTGATGATGATCGTCATGGCCATCGTGTTCTCGACGATTTTTGGCCAGGGCCGCAATGGCTCAATGACGCCCGAGATGTACCCGCTGTACTTGATCGTGGGTAACATTACCTTTGCCGTCATGTCTGAGTCTACTAACCAGGCCCTGACGTCGATCGTGGGCGCTGCCCCTCTGCTCAAGAAGGTTAAGGTGCACCGCTGGGTTTTCCCGGTGCAGAAGGTGCTCTTCTCGCTGGTCAACTTTGCCTTCTCGCTGGTCGCCGTCGCCATCGTCATGCTGTGGTTCCGCGTTATGCCTTCTTGGCACCTTATTCTGCTGCCGGTTTGCCTGCTGCTGCTTATGTGCTTCTGCATGGGCCTGGGCATGATGCTCTCTGCCCTTACGGTCTTCTTCCGCGACGTTATGCATCTGTGGAGCGTCGTCATTACGGCGTGGACTTACATTACGCCCATCTTCTGGACGACTGACTATATTGCGCAAATGCCGCATCTCGTGCGTATCTTGATGTATGCGAACCCCATGTTCAACTACCTGCAGTTTATGCGCGATATCTTCCTGTTCCAGACTACGCCCTCGCTTATGACGTTTGGTATGTGCGTTGCCTGGGCGGTTCTTGCGCTTATTATTGGCTATACCGTGTTCCATAAGTCCGAGCGCAAGTTCATCCTCTACATCTAAGGAGTGCTGTGATGACTGAATCTGTTGTTGATTACAGCGAGCAGCCTCTGGCTGTCGAGGTCGACGACGTCACCATGATCTTTAACATGGCGTCCGAGTCGCTGACCAACCTCAAGGAGTACTTCATCAAGCTTGCCAAGCACGAGCTGTTCTTTGAGGAGTTTAGAGCGCTTAAGCACATCTCGTTCGATATTCATCGCGGCGAGGTTGTGGGTCTGGTTGGCACCAATGGTTCCGGTAAGTCTACGATGCTCAAGATTATCGCCGGTGTGCTTGAGCCTAGCGAGGGCAGCGTTAAGGTGCACGGTAATATTGCGCCGCTGATTGAGCTTGGTGCCGGTTTTGACCCCGAGCTGACCGCCCGCGAGAACATCTATCTGAACGGCGCCCTGCTCGGCTATACCAAGGAGTTCATCGACGCCAACTTTGACGGCATTATTGAGTTCGCTGAGCTTCAGAACTTTGTCGATATGCCGCTTAAGAACTTCTCCTCGGGCATGGTGGCGCGTATCGCCTTTGCAATCGCGACGATTACCGAGCCCGATATTCTGATCGTTGACGAGACGCTGTCCGTCGGTGATGTGTTCTTCCAGCAGAAGTGTGAGGCTCGCATTCAGCACTTTATCCAGAGCGGTGACGTGACGGTTCTGTTCGTTTCGCACTCCATGGAGCAGGTTGAGCGCATCTGCCAGCGTGCCGTTTGGATTGAGAAGGGTGACCTTCGCATGGACGGCCCGGTCGATGAGGTCTGCAAGGCGTATCGCGAGCAGTTCAACTAGGTTATAATTACTTGCGCCCGACAGGCTTGCGCTTGCTTGGGCGTGTGGTTATTTGCTCCATTAGCTCAGTTGGATAGAGCAGGGGACTTCTAATCCCAAGGTCGACGGTTCGAATCCGCCATGGAGCACCATCGTTTATTAAGCCCGGACCGCTTGGTGGTCTGGGCTTTTTTCATCTTGTATGCTGCTGAAGCCGAGCGCGAGCAAGCCGCTGCTGTTTGTTGGGGTTGGCATTTTACTTTTCGAGATACTCTTTCAGCAGCTCCAGCGCGTGAGCGTAGCCCTGCAGGCCCTCGCCTGTGATGGTGGCGAAGCAAGCTAGGCGGGCGTAGCTCACCTGGCGGAAGTCCTCGCGTGTTTCGACGGCGCTGATGTGGACCTCGACGGCAGGGATGGCGACGGCCTTGAGGGCGTCGAGGATCGCCACGCTCGTGTGCGTGTAGGCGGCCGGGTTGATGACGATGCCGTCGACCTTGCCGTAGGCCTCCTGGATCTTGTCGACGATGCTGCCCTCGTGGTTGGACTGGAAGACATCGACCTCGTCAAAGCCCTGTGCGGCGCCCGCTTCCTGGCAGATCTGCACTAAGCGGTCGTAGTTGTCGCTGCCATAGATGCCCGGCTCGCGAATGCCGAGCATGTTGAGGTTGGGGCCGTTGATGACGAGTGCTTTCATGGTTGCTTCCTTTGCGATTGGAAAACCACCACAAAGGTGCCTGTCCCCTTTGTGGTGGTTTTGGTTAGAGAGCGGGTGGGAGGGTGTCGAGGAGGGCTTGGGCGGTGTTGGCGGCGCAGTCGCGTGAGTCAATGATGTAGTCGGCCCAGGCGCGGTAGCGTGGCATGCGCTGTTCGGCCAGCTTATCGATGCCATCGCGGGCGGTGATAGGGCGTCCCTTGTGGGCGAGCTCGTCGAGCTTGCGGTTGAGCATCACGATCTGGCTGTTTTGGTGCAGCAGCGGGTAGTTCTCGTCGCGCGTGACCACCCCGCCGCCGGTGGAGAGCACCAGGCCGCTGCGCTTGGAGATGTCGGACAGCGCCGCCGTCTCCTGTTCGCGGAAGGCCGCCTCGCCGCGCTCGACGATAAAGTCGGCGCAGGGCATGTCGAGGCGTTCCTCGAGGGCGCGGTCCAGGTCGATGTGCTCGCGACCCGTGAGCAGGGCAATCTGCTCACCCACGCGGGTCTTGCCCGAGCCCGGCATGCCGATCAGCGCGATGTTCTGTTCGCGGCGTGACAAGCGCTCCGTTACATCCAGGATGCGCTTGCGCGGGGTGACCTGGCCGGTGTAGCGCTCAACAGCCTGTGCCGCTTGGGCCACGAGCATCAGCAGACCGCCGATGCAGGGGATACCGCGGCGCTCGGCCTCGAGCATCAGACCCGTGCGGGCGGGGTTGTAGACAATGTCGATAACGCCTTCGAGCGCATCGAGCCCTTCGAGCGTGCAAGGCGCGTCGGGGCAATGGGGGAACATGCCGGCGGGCGTGCAGTTGACGAGTAGGGCGGCGTCGGACTGCTGCGCGATGTTGCCGTAGTTGACCTCGCTCGTGCGGCCCACGGGCACCACGGTGGCGCCAAGGTCGCCGAGCACCATGCTTGCCGTGGTGCCGGCACCACCGGTAGCGCCAAGCACGAGGACCTTCTTGCCGGTAACCTCAACCCCCAGCTCCTCGACCAGGCACTGAAAACCAAAGTAGTCGGTGTTGTCGCCGCGCAGGCGCCCGTCGGGCAGGCGCGTGATGGTGTTGACGTTGCCCATGCGCTCGGCGAGCGGGCTCAGCTCGTCCAGGTAGTTCATGACGGCGCGTTTGTAGGGGATGGTCACGTTGGTGCCTTCCCATTCTTTACCCGTCATAAAGGCCGCGAGGTCCTCGGGCTCGCGCTCAAATCGCACGTAATCGAGCCCAGCGAGCTCTTTGTAGATGGTCGGGGTGTAGCTGTGGCCCAGCACGCGGCCCAGCACACAGAAGGGGAGGTATGCGGCCGTATCGGTCATCTAGAGCAACTCCGTGTAGCTGCCAAAGTAGGTGAAGCTCTCGCACACGTCGTCGATGGAATCGAGCAGGTCGTCGAGGGCCTTGCTGCCAAAGGGGCAGTCCAGATCAAAGTAGAACATAAACTCAAAGTCGCGGCCGGGGATGGG
>CABUZD010000131.1 GCA_902495945.1 uncultured Collinsella sp. | reverse complement strand
TCTGCTCTGGAGGTGCCGTTTATCGAGGAGTCCACGCCCATGCTCGGCGTGGTGGCGGCAACCGATAAGACGTATCTGCTCGAGACGCTTGCCCGCTGGATTCTCGATCGCACCGACAAGGAAACGGCTTTTGCGGCGAACTTTGCCTTCATGCGCATCGCGGCGGCCAATCGTATCATCACCTCGTGCGCGCTCACCAATATGGCGACCGGTGCGCTGGTGTTTTTGCCGGGCGCCGATTATCCCGTTATGGCGCTGGCGCAGGTGGGCATGCTCTTTGAGCTCGCTGCCGTCTTTGGACGCGGCATTAAGCCTGAGCGCGGCTACGAGGTCGCGGGCGTGCTTGCCGGCGGTCTTGTGATCCGAGCGGTCACCCGCGCACTTGTCAAGCAGACGCCGCATATTGGGTTTGCCGTCAAGGCGCTCACTGCTGCCGCGGGCACCTATGGCATGGGCCGTGCGCTCGTTTCGCTCTACGAGCGCGATGTCGACTACAGTCGTGCCAACGAGGTGGTCACTGCCACGTTCTCCCGCGTTCGCGATCTGGTGACCACGGTCGCGGGCGCTACCCGTCCTATGGCGTCCTACCAGGACGCATCCGATCTCGCAGCTTAGGGGTTTTCCGTTGCGCGTTGCATACCAAGACTGTTTTCATTTAATTGAGCCGCTGCTCGCCAAGGTCGAGAAACGGAGCCGCTATATCGATCACGAGTGGGGCACGCTTTCCAAGGCCGATGCCGACTACCGTTGCTGCCTGATCTACCCGGATGTGTACGAGGTCGGTCTGCCCAACCAGGGCATCGCCATCCTCTACAACATCCTTAACCAGGCCGAGGGCATCTCCTGCGAGCGCGGCTATGTGCCGTGGCCCGATATGGGTGACGCCATGCGCGAGGCAGGCATTCCGCTGCTCTCGCTCGAGGGTGCAGCGCCGGTCGCTTCGTTTGATATCGTCGGCCTGCATGTGCCGCACGAGATGGCGGTGACGAACTTCCTCGAGGCACTCGACCTCGCTGGTATTCCGCTGTTAGCGGCTGACCGCACCGAGGACGACCCCATTATCATCGCCGGCGGCCCCTCGGTGTACAACCCCGAGCCGTACGCGGCCTTCTTCGATGCCATCCTCATCGGTGAGGGCGAGGAATCGCTGCTCGAGACCTGCCAGCTGCATCGCCGCCTGCGTGATGAAGGAGTCCCGCGCGCGCAGATTGTCGAGCAGCTTGCATCCATTGCCGGCAACTACGTGCCGTCGCTCTATGAGGTTCGTCACGACGAGCCCTGCTCGCCGCATGGCTACACCGTGCCGCGTGAGGGCAAGGATGCGCCGACCGTGGTCTACAAGCGCGTCGTCGAGGATTTCGGCGCCACGAATCCGCTGTCGCAGTCGTGCGTGCCCTATGCACAGCTGGTTCACGACCGCCTGTCTATCGAGATCCTGCGCGGCTGCGCCCGCGGCTGTCGTTTTTGCCAGGCCGGCATGACGTATCGCCCGGTGCGCGAGCGCTCGGCCGACCAGATCGTCTCGTCGGTGATTCAGGGTCTGGAAAAGACCGGCTATGACGAGGTGTCGCTGACCTCGCTTTCCACGACCGACCACTCCTGCATTCGCGACGTGCTCGGCAGGCTCAACCGTCGCCTGGAGGATTCGGGTATACGCGTGTCTATTCCGTCGCAGCGCCTGGATTCGTTTGGCGTGGATATGGCCGAGTCGGTCGCCGGCGAAAAGAAGGGCGGCCTGACGTTCGCGCCCGAGGCCGGCAGCCAGCGCATGCGCGACATCATTAACAAGAACGTGACCGAGGAGGACCTGGACCGTGCGGCCAAGGCGGCCTTCGAGGCCGGCTGGAACCGCATGAACCTCTACTTTATGATGGGCCTTCCCGGCGAGCGCGATGAGGACATCGTGGCCATCGCCAATCTGGCCGATCACGTGCTGGAGCTCGGTCGTTCCGTGGTGCCCAAGGCTCGTCGCGGCTCGATCTCGGTGTCCATCTCGGTTTCGGTCTTTATCCCCAAGGCTGCCACGCCGTTCCAGTGGTGCCCGCAGCTCGACTACGACGACGTCAAGCGTCGCCAGAAGTTGCTTATCACGAGCGTTCGCAACCGTGCCGTCCGCGTGCATTACCACGATGCCGAGACCTCGCTCATCGAGGCCGCGCTTTCCCGCGCCGGTCGTGACATGACGCCCGTCATCATCGATGCTTGGCGCTCGGGCTCTCGCTTTGACGCCTGGGTAGAGCATTTCTCGCTCGATAACTGGAAGGAAGCTGCTGCCAAAAACGGCATCGACCTCAATGAGCTCGTGCACCTGCCCTACGAGTTGGACTGGCGCCTGCCGTGGGAGCACGTGAGCCCCGGCTGCACGCGCGGCTTCCTCGAGCGCGAGTACCGTCGCTCGCTCGAGGGCGTCACGACTCCCGACTGTACCCGCACGTCGTGCACCGGCTGCGGGATCTGCCCCACGCTCCACGCCAAGAATGTATTGATGGGTGATCGCGCATGAGTGAGCGCCTGACCGACAACCCCTCGCTCTTTAGGCTTCGTGTTCGCTATGGCAAGCGCGATCGCCTTAAGTACCTGGGCCATCTCGAAGTAATCCATACCATTGAGCGCATCGTGCGCCGTGCGGGACTTCCCTATGCCGTCACGCAGGGCTTCTCTCCGCACATGCGCGTGGGCTTCTCTTCGGCGCTGCCGGTGGGTACGTCGTCGACCTGCGAGTGGTATGACCTGTTTATGACCGAGTTCGTGGCGCACGACGAGGCATTTGGGCGCCTGGCTGCGGCGTCTCCGGCCGATCTGGCGCCCATCGAGGCGGCGTACATCGACGTGCGCACGCCGGCGTTGACGGCGCAGCTCACGCGCCTGTCGTATCGCATCGACCTGCACTTGGATCCCGAGGCGCCCGTAAGCGCCGACGAGGTGCGTCGTGCGATCGACACGCTGCGCGCGGGCCACGGCATCGACTACGCGCGCGGCAAAAAGAGCAAGCGCTTGGATTTGGATCACACGCTCGTGGGCTATGAGCTCACGGCGGGGGAGCGCCCGGACCATTTGGTGCTCATGCTCGACACCCATGCCGACAACGAGGGCTCCATGCGTCCGGAAATTTTGCTTTCTGCTGCTGATGTTTTGTTGCAGGGCTTGACCCCGGGCGTGGATGCACCTATTGTTTCCACCGGTATGCAAGACCTCGTGACCATCTGCTCCTACGATGTCGAGCGTCAGAATCAAGCATGCGAGGACGACGAGGGCCGACTCGTCAGCCCCATACCTGTGCGAACTTGTGGATTTGCTCCACATACTCGTTGACGGGGGTATTTTCGCCTGCTACTATATTCGGCTGTTGCACTAACTGATGCATGAAGGGCAAGTAAACATGTACGCAATCGTTAACACGGGCGGCAAGCAGTACAAGGTCGCCACCGACGATGTCATCACCGTCGAGAAGATCGAGGGCAATGAGGGCGACAAGGTCACCCTGCCGGTTATCTTCCTCAACGATGGTAAGAAGATCGTCACCGATCCCGACAAGCTGGCCAAGGCCAAGGTTACCGCTCAGATCGTTGAGCAGTTCAAGGGCGAGAAGCAGCTGGTCTTCAAGTTCCACAAGCGCAAGCGCTATCGTCGTCTGAAGGGTCACCGTCAGCAGCTCACCAAGCTGAAGATCGTGAAGGTTCAGGCTACCTCCCGCGCCAAGAAGGCTGTCAAGGCAGAGGCTGAGGCTGTTGCCGAGGCTCCCGTCGCCGAGTAGATTACACTCGTAACGAAAGAGTAGGTATACACAATGGCACACAAAAAAGGACTCGGTTCCTCCCGTAATGGCCGTGACTCCCGCGGTCAGCGCCTTGGCACGAAGCGCTATGCCGGCCAGACGGTAACCACGGGCACGATTCTCGTCCGTCAGCACGGCACGCACATCCACCCGGGTGAGAACGTTGGCCGTGGTAAGGACGACACGCTGTTCGCGCTGGTCGACGGTACCGTTGAGTTCCACAAGGGTATCAAGCACAGGGTCAGCGTACGCCCGCTCGCGAACGCGTAATTCACCCTTCATAGAGCACATATGTGGGAGGCACTTGAGTTTTAGGATTCAAGGGTCTCCCTCTTTTTTGTAGGAGGCGATTCTGTTGTCACAGTTCACCGATATCAGCCGCATTAACGTGTGCGGCGGCGACGGCGGAGCCGGATGCATGTCGTTTAGGCGCGAGGCATTTGTCCCCAAGGGCGGCCCCGATGGCGGCGACGGCGGTCGTGGCGGCAATGTCGTCATCCAGGCCGATGCTCAGCTGTCTTCGCTGATCGATTACCGCTTTAAGCATCACTTTCGCGCCGAGCGCGGCACGCACGGGCAGGGTGCCCGTCGTAACGGCAAGAGCGGCGAGGACCTGATTCTCAAGGTCCCTATGGGTACCGTGGTGCGCGAGCTCGATCCCGAGACGCAGACCCCGATGTTTGAGATTGCCGACCTGGTGCACGACGGCGAGCGCGTCGTCGTGGCGCCCGGCGGTGCCGGCGGTCTGGGCAACACGCACTTTGTGACGTCGGTGCGTCGCGCTCCGGCCTTTGCCCAGTTGGGCGAACCGGCCGAGGAGCACTGGATCGAGCTCGAGATGAAGCTTATGGCCGATGCCGCGCTCGTGGGCTTTCCCTCCGTGGGTAAGTCATCGCTCATCGCGCGCATGAGTGCCGCCCGTCCCAAGATTGCCGACTACCCGTTTACCACGCTCGTGCCGAACCTCGGCATGGTGCGTGCCGGTGAATATTCTTACGTCGTTGCCGACGTCCCCGGTCTTATCGAAGGCGCGAGCGAGGGTAAGGGCCTGGGTCACCAGTTCCTGCGCCACATTGAGCGTACGGCCCTGATCATGCACGTCGTCGACATGACGGGTGGTTTTGAGGATCGCGATCCG
>CABUZD010000130.1 GCA_902495945.1 uncultured Collinsella sp. | reverse complement strand
CAGGTAAGATTGAAGGGCCTGACCCCGGAGGAGTTCCGGAATCAGGCCCTCGCGGCCTAGTCGCTATTTAGGGCGTCCAAGATTTGGGGCGCAGTTCATACCCGCGGCAGGGCTTTTTCTGTCCTCCTCCAAGTTGCGGTGAAATATAGTCATTGGGGACGTTCTTAAACGACTAGTCATTGGGGACAGTCTTGGTGCGCTCCGTTCGTCCTCCCGTTCGATTTTTGCTCGGTGGGTATACTTCCTTTCGCATTAAACGCCGGACTGAGGAGGTATCCAAATGCCGGATAACGGGTCAATACAAAAAAGAGACGCGCACGAGATGGCTCATGGGCGTCCTGTCCAGATAACCGAGCATACGACGGTAACCGAGTTGCAGCCCAGCCTGTCCGATGTCGTGTGCGCAAATAAAAAGCTGCAGATCGGTATCATCGTTGCGCTCGTGGTGCTGGCGCTGCTATCGGGCTTTGCAGCTCGTCCACATTTCGCCGATACCAAGACTTGGGACTCTACCATCGAGGTTATTGATCAAAAGAAGGGCAACGTTTTGGCGCTCACGACCTCGTGCGTTGCCCTATCTGCGGGTATTACCGCGCTGCCGGGCGATACGGGAACGCCGGTTGCCGAGCAGCTCGCGCAGCTTTCAGGCAACCTTGGTATCGTGCTTGCCGTGCTATACCTCGAGAAATATTTGCTCACGATTTTGTGGTCGGTTGGCTTGGGCATCTTAATCCCGTTTGCGTTGGTACTCTTTGCGGTGTCGCTCGGCATTCACGGGCGCTGGAGTACGAGCGCCGTCCTGCGCCGCGTGGCGACTCGCGTGCTGGTGGTCTCCATGATCGGAATGGCCTTGGTGCCTGCAAGCGTATGGGTGTCGCAGAAGGTCGACGAAACGTATCGAGTGAGCATCGAGGCGGCCGAGCAAAAGGCGGCCGACGCTGCGAGCGCGGCAGATAGCGATAGCTCCAAAACAAGCAAGAAAAAGACCGAGTCCACAGAGTCCAAGAACGTGCTTGAGCAGCTTGCCGACGGCGCCTCGGGTCTCGTCGCGTCGGTGACCAGCGGCGCCAAGCAGATGACCGATGAAATTGTGCAGCAAGTGACCGATCTGATCGAAGGCGTCATCGTGATGATCGTGACCTCATGCGTGATCCCATTGCTGGTGCTCGCGGCGTTTTTGTGGCTGGGGCACACACTGCTGGGGATTGATATTTCCGGGCCGGCGAGCTATTTGACGGGCCGCTTTCTGGGTGCTCCGTCCAAGCATGCCAAGAAGGGCGGGCAGTCCGAGTAACTAAAACAGCTGTATATACCGGGGCATACTGCCGAAAGGCGGCCGAGATGCGTTCTCGGCCGCCTTTTTGTTTGTTGAATGCGCGGTAAGCCGGGCCTTTTCTGAGTCCAAACGGTCAGCAATCATCCGTGAACGGTATTTGTTCAAAAAAGAACAAAGATAAACAAATAGTTGTTGCAGTTACTGTTCGAATGTGTTCAAATAAACATGAACAGTGAAGAACCGCACATTCAGATGCCCGGACCTGAACGCGATTCAACACTTCCAAACAGAAACTACGCACCTGCGTATCTCTCAAGGAGGATGTCATGAGGGTTGTAATCGCTTCCGATGCCGACGGTATGTCGATGAAGGAGTCCATCAAGGAGATGCTCATCGCCGACGGTCACGAGGTCGTCGACTATTCCGAGACCCCTGCCGCGGACTTTGTCGATTCCGCGACCGCCGTTGCCAAGGACCTGCTGGAGCACAAGGATTCCCAGGGCTTCGCATTCGATAAGTACGGCGTCGGCTCCTATATGGCCGCCGTCAAGATCAAGGGCATGGTCGTCGCCAACATTTCCGACGAGCGTTCCGCCTACATGACCCGCGAGCACAACGGCTCGCGCATGGTCACCATGGGCCCGGGCGTTGTGGGCACCGAGGTCGCCAAGAAGATCGCCCGCGAGTTCCTGCGCGCCCAGTACGCCGGCGGCCGTCACCAGATCCGTGTCGACATGCTCAACAAGATGGCCTAACGAGAGCCACCGAGAACTCGAACTTCTACCTCAACTTGTGAATTCAGACGAAAGGACGTTCTGATGAAGAAGACCATCGCAATCGGTTGCGACCATATCGTTACGGACGAGAAGATCTATCTGGCCGACCGCCTGGAGCAGGCTGGCTACAAGGTGCTCGACTGCGGCACCTACAGCCACACCCGTACGCACTATCCCATCTACGGTAAGGCCGTGGGCGAGGCTGTTGCCAGCGGCAAGGCCGACTTTGGCGTGGCCCTGTGCGGCACCGGCATCGGCATCACCAACGCTGTCAACAAGGTTCCCGGCGCCCGTTGCGCCCTGGTTCGCGACATGACCTCTGCCCTGTATGCCCGTCGCGAGCTCAACGCCAACATCGTGGGTTTTGGCGGCAAGATCACCGGCGAGTTCCTGATGGCCGATATCATGCTTGCCTTCCTGGAGGAGCCCTACGAGAAGACCCCCGAGCACGATGCCCTGATCGCCAAGATCGATGCCTGCAATAAGGCCGACGCCGAGGCTCAGGCTGACCCGCACTTCTTTGACGAGTTCCTCGAGAAGTGGGACCGCGGCGAGTATCACGACTAAGGAGGTTACGCGGTTTTACCAAACCGCGTAACGGGTCGACGCTGCGCGGCGCTCGCTGACGTTGGGGGTGCCTGTGGGGTCGCCGCTGTTGTTGCGAAGCTTTCTGGTTCGGTAAGCTGCTCCGATAACACGTTTGCTTGCTTGGCTTGAGCGCTTCGCTCCTGGCTGTACTCGGCTATTTGCAGCTTTTCAATTGACGGCTCGCGTTTCTGTTAGGGGGCGCGGGCCGGTTTTCTATCAGCCCTATTGACTCGGCGGGCTGGCGTGAGAAAGGGAAGGCTCCTATGGAGTTTGTTCTTGATAACGGTTCTATCCGCGTAGCACTGAGCACGGCTGGCGGATCGTTCACTTCTATTGCGGCCAACGGCCGTGAGTACCTGTGGCAGGGCGACCCGGCGGTGTGGTCGGGCCAGGCGCCCATTTGTTTCCCGATCTGCGGCGGCCTTCGAGACGGTCACGCAATGACCATGGGCGGCCGCGAGGTCAAGCTTGCCCGTCACGGCTTTGCTCGCAAACAGGAGTGGAAGCTCGAGGAGCAGAGCGACAACATGGTCGCGCTGAGCCTAAGCTCTGCCGACCATGCCGAGTTGCTCGAGCAGTACCCGTATCCGTTTAAAATCGTTGCTCGTTACACGATCGATTCGGAAAAGGTGGCCGTATCGTACGAGGTGACCAATGAGGGCACCGAGGACATGCCGTTCTTTGTGGGCGGTCACCCCGGCTTTAAGTGCCCACTTGACGAGGGCGAATCCTATGACGACTACGAGCTCCGTTTTGAGCAGCGCGAGGCCGCCGAGCTCTGCACTGCCGTTCCCTCGACGGGCCTGATTGATGTTGAGCGTCGCAGCAAGAACCCCATGATTGGCCAGAACCTGCCGCTTACCCACGAACTCTTCGACTTCGCGGAGACCATCTTTGACGTGCTCGAGAGCCGCGTGGTTACGCTGACCAAGAAAACCGAGGACAAGGGCGTGCGCCTGACGTTCCCCGATATGCCGTACCTGATTGTGTGGAGCAAGCCCGAGGGCGACTTTGTGGCCGTGGAACCGTGGGGCGGCCTGTCCACCTGCTCCGATGAGGACGATATCCTGGAGCACAAGCGTGGCTGCCTGGTGGCCAAGCCGGGGGAGACCGTCACCCGTGGCTTTGAGATCGAGATCCTTTAACGAGCTATCGTATGTTTGGGGTGGGTCATGCCGCCCCGGAACAGGAGTTCAACATGATTCTGACCGTTACCATGAACCCGTCGATTGATACGCGCTATCAGCTCGACAAGTTGATCATCGACGATGTTAACCGTGTGACGCCCGAAAAGACCGCTGGCGGCAAGGGCCTCAACGTGAGCCGTGTGCTGCTGCAGTTGGGCGACGATGTGCTCGCGACCGGTCTGCTCGGCGGACACATGGGTGCCTATATGGCCGAGCTTATGGATGCCGATGGCGTCAAGAACGACTTTGTGCCCATTGCCGGCGAGACGCGCATTTGCCTGAATATCCTGCACGAGGGTAATCAGACCGAGCTGCTGGAGAGCGGCCCGCAGATCACCCCGGCCGAGCTCGAGGCCTTTACGGCCAAGTTCGCCGAGCTTGCAGCGAAGGCGGACGTCGTGACGCTTTCGGGCTCGCTGCCGCGTGGTGTCGATGCCGGCTACTATGCCGAGCTCGTCAAGATCGCCGAGGAGGCGGGCGCCAAGGTGCTGCTCGACACCTCGGGTGCATCGCTGGAGGCCGCGCTGGAGTCTGACGCTAAGCCTGAGCTCGTAAAGCCCAACCTGACCGAGATTAACGGCCTGCTGGGTACGTCCTTTACGACCGATGATGTCGATGCCCTGCGCGAGGCGCTTGCCGGCGATGGCCGCTTTGACGGTATTCCCTGGGTTGTCGTTTCGATGGGCGCTGCCGGTTCGGTGGGCTTCCATGAGGGTCGCGCGTTCCGCACCAAGACGCCCGCGATTACGGCTGTGAACGCGACGGGTTCCGGCGACTCGACCATCGCCGGCTTTGCGCATGCCATTGCGGCTGGTGTCGACGACGTCACGGTGCTCAAGACCGCCAATACCTGCGGCAAGCTCAACGCCATGGATCCCAAGACCGGCCACCTGGTCATGGACCGCTGGGACGAGGTCTACAACAGTGTTGTCGTGACTGAACTGTAGGGTTACGCGGTTTTACCAAACCGCGTAACGGCGCGACGCTGCAAACGCCCCTAAGCGGCAATCTGACGTTCAATCGTCGGGCATGACCAAAAGGTCAATGCCCTCCTCTTTCACGTCACCTTGCTCGCTTAGGGGCGTTTTCGCT
>CABUZD010000129.1 GCA_902495945.1 uncultured Collinsella sp. | reverse complement strand
GAGGCGGGGCGCTTGGTGGTGCGCAGCGAATGCGAATGCGGATCGAGCTCCACGGTCATGTCGAACCAGATCAAGGTTTGCCCGATATGCAAGCGAGACCTGTCCGAAGATCATCTTTGGCGCGAGTTCGACCCGTACGCCTGGCCCGGATTCAAGAAAGACGAATAACATAGCGCAGCCCCGCTCTAGTTTGGCGACCGGTGGCGGGGCTGCAACCTAACCTGATGGAAAGGCAAGGTGAAGTATACCATGGGCAAGGCCAGGGGCGGTGGATCTATCGTCCAGCTCGACAGCGGCAAGTCCAGGGCGCGCTGCAGAAGGTGGCGCATCGTCATCAGCATGGGCAGAGATCCCATCACGAAAAAGCGGCTTCCGCCGAGGACCAAGAGGGTTTGCGGAACCTATACCGAAGCCCAGGCGGCGTTGCGCGAGTTTCTGATCGAAGTCGAGAACGGGCCTGACGGCGGCGGCGAGAGGATGGCCGCGCTGGTCCAGGATTGGATCGAGTCGCGCGAGATGCTCGTGCAGTCCGGCGCCTTGGCCGCCGGAACGTGCCGAAAGGACAAGGTTCGGGCCAAGACGATCTCTGCATGGTTCGGCCAGGCGAAGGTCGCGGATGTGGGCCCTGACGATGTCATGAGGTTTTACGCCGCTATGAGGACGGGATCCTCGAGCCTGTCCGGCGAGCCCTTGTCCGGCACCACGGCGCGGGGCATCGCGGTCGCCCTTTCGGCCGTCATGGATATGGCCGTCAAGCGGAGGATCATCCTGGAGAACCCCTGCTCCGGCGTCGACAAGCCGAAGGTCGACACAGACGAGAAGCAGGCCCTGTCCGTGGAAACGCTCCGCTCGCTCATGGTCGAGCTCGCGGGCGGGGAGCCGGAAGCCCGGAAGATCGGCGTTTTGCTGGCCGTGACGTGCGGGCTGTCTCGCGAGGAGCTGCTGGGTCTGTCGTGGAGGGATGTGTCGGACGAGGTTCTATCGATCTCGAAGGTGCGCAACGTCGATGATCCGGGGCTCGCAAACACCAAGACCAAGCACCGGAAGCGCTCCATGCCCATCCATCCGAAGGTGCAGGAATGCTTGGCTGCTTGGAGGGCGGTGCAGCGTGCGAAGCTGAAGCGCCTGCGGATCGTCCAGGACGCATCGACGCCCGTCGTCACCAATTCCGTCGGAGGGCGCATGCATCCCGAGAATTTCGCGCGCTGGTGGCGATCCTGGCGCGATGAACACGGGCTCGACGGGGTGGGGCTCCACGAGCTGCGGCACACTTTCGCCACGTACGTCGTGTCGAAGGGGACGGACATGATCACCGCCGCCGACCTCATGGGGCACTCCGGCACGCAGATGCTGGAAAACGTGTACGCGCATACGGTTCCCGAGAACAAAGTGTCGGCGATGAAAGCGGTGGGCGATTTCATGTTTGGATTAGATGACTAAACGAATCTGGTATACCAAATGGTATACCAAAAAACAGTGCGGTGAAACATCAGCAGTTCGGTGGGTTGCCTCTGACGTGCGGAAACGGTTTTTGAGTGCGTGAGGTTTTACGAATGGCAAACCCCATGGAGGTTCAAGTCCTCTCGCCCGCACCATCTGAAACACCAGGTCAGAAGCCAAAAACATCGGCTTCTGACCTTTTTTTTGACCAGGTGGTATACCAAGTGGTATACCGAAATACGCTTATACGGGCATCAGCCGTACAGGAACTCGCTGCGCACCCACCCTTCCGCTCTGTACAAAACGCGGCACCATTCCCCGTCGCGCTCGAGCACGTCGCATTCTGCGCCGCGGGGCAGGACGTGGATCACGTTGCCGTTCTGCTCGTCGCGCATGTTCAGGCCGTGCGCCGCCGATACGACGGCTCGGTCGTGACCGATCTCCTCGGACTGCTCGCCATCGTCGGAACCGTCCCAGGCTTGCGGAGAGTCGTTCTCGGCTGCCGTTTCGGCCTTGTCGGCATGCGTCTGCGATTCGGTCGCATGCGAGGCGTACAGCGTCTCCAGCTCGGCCAATTTCGCATCCTTGCCGTACTCCACGCCCATCTCGTCCAGGATCCGCTTGATCTCGTCTTTGGTCATGCCAGCTCCTTACAGTCTAACCAGCCGGGCGCGGAACGCCGACACCATGCCGCCGTTGCCAGCGTAGTCGTCCCCGCATCCGCTCGTGTCGTCGAGGTCGATCATGTCGGCCAGGAAGCCCTCTCCGACGTTAGCCACCGAGTACTCGATGCCGAGCCACCCGGTCGCGTCGGGATCCTGCGTCTCGTAATAGCAGCGCACCGCCGTGATCGGTGAGCCGTCGCCGGCACAGCCGTCCTCCAGGTCGTTGATGTCGTACTTGTTGACGCGCGGCAGCCAGCCTTGACGCTGCGTGCGCACTTGGTACCACCCCGGCATATCGATGGCGAGATACAGGATCGGCGATCCGTCGCCCGCGTAATCGTCTCCGGAACCGCCCGTGTCGGTGTGGTCGACCATCTCCGGCAGCACCCCGTTGGCGGTGCGGACGCGGTAGCGCAGATCGGGGATGCCGACGGACGGGGCGGGGGAAGGGGCGGGAGAAGGAGCCGCGCCGCCGCCCATCTCGTCGTACCAAGCCTGGGCGCGGGCCATGTACTCCGCGTTCTGGCTGCGCTGAAGCTCGCCGGGGCAGTCGGTCGCCGACCAGTGGGAGTGAGGGAACACGTTCACCAGCCACTCCGGACGGCCAAGGCCGTACTTGCGGCAGATCGCCGCCACGAGGTGCGCGCCCTGGTCGAGCACGGTGTCGTTGACCGTCCACGGCCCGAACTGGTTGTTGGCGTGCTCGATGCTGATGGTGTTGCTGTTCGCCCACGCGTTGGCGCACGCCCAGGCGGTGTCCCAGTCGTTGACCAGCTGGCCGATGGTGCCGTCCGCCTGCACCGCGTAGTGGGCGGACGCCTCGCGCGTCTGCCACGTGCTGTAGCAGCCGTCGATGCTCAGGTTGCCGCCCATGTGGTGGATGGTCACGGCCTTGATGGAGCCGTTGCGACCCGGCGTGTAGTGCTTGGTTAGGATGCGTTCGACATCCGCGTTGAGGCCGATCCAGTCCATGGTCACTCCTCCCGCTCTTCCGCCGTGCGCATCTTGTGATAGCCTTCAAGCTCCCATACCTTGTCTCGGACGCGTCCCATGCAGATTTTCGCGCCTAGATCGCGGTCGTAGTTCTCTGGGTCGATGCACGCCGAAGTCTCGGTGACGATGAAGCCGCACGGAAGCTTCGCATGAACCACGGTCATGCAGCCGAAACGATCTTCGACCGTGATCTCGGCTGCTGCCAGGATCGAGTCGACCTGCTCAGGGAACACCCGGTTGTCATTCATGTCTACTCCTTGTCTTTGAGGCTATCCAGCACCTTCTGCGCGTCCTGGGCGGCCTCGGTCATGTTGTTGTTGCGCCACCAGGCGACGACGGTCGTGCCGATGGCAAGCACCGCCGCCACGGCCCCTGTGAGCGCGTCGGGGTCGATCGCGCCGAAGGTGATGGCGAACACGAGGCCCAGCGCGCCCAGCGCCACCGCCAGGGTGCCGATAGCCTTGATCTGCTCCTTGTTCATTCCTGCTCCGATCTCTAGATGTTTATGCCGAGATGAGTTGCCACGATCCCGACCACGAACGCCAGGACCGCCGTGAGGGCGTAGTTGACGACGCTGTCCCATCTCTTCGCGGGCGCGGCCTCCAGAGCCGCTATGCGCTCCTCGGCGGCCGTCTGCCAGGCTGTGTTGGCCTCTTGTATCGCGGTGAGCTTGACAACGCACTCGCGCAGCTCGTCGATCTCCCCGCCGTGCGCCTCGAGGCGCTTGTCGTGCAGCGCGATGGCCCGCTCATGGGCCGAATGCTCGAGGCACAGGTCCAACCGGATCACCTCCTGTCGTGTACGCCGCTTTCCGTCTGCGCCATAGTCCCGCACGAGTCACCTGATCCCGGAAAATCCCAAGCGCGCTTATGATTGGAAACGCGCGAAAAGCGCCTGGGATTTTTGAGTCGAAAAGGAGCCGAGCCATGAACATCGCGGAGATCTACGAGAGCCACTACCTGCCGGAGAAGTCGAAGAAGCGCCGCCCCTCGACCGTGGCGGGATACGACAGCTCGGTGCGCCTCCACGTGCTGCCGAGGTGGGGTTCGTGCGAGATCGAGGACATCGATCCCGACGACCTGCAGGAGTGGGTGGACGGGTTCGATCGTGCCGGCGCCGCCGAGAAAGCCTACAAGTGCCTGCGCCAGATCGTGCGGTGGTGGATTAGGGCAAAGCGCCTGCATATCCCCGATCCGACCCTCTACGTCGAGCTGCCGGCGAAGGAGCCGTACCGTCCCGACGTGCTGGACGCGGAAGGCGTCACGGCCATGCTGCGCGGCATGTGGGGCCATGCCATGGAGGCCGTTGCCATCTGCTCCGTGACGATGGGGCTCCGGAGGGGCGAGGCGTGCGCGCTCACGTGGGGGGACATCAATCTCAAAACAGGCGAGGTTCGCGTGAGCAAGTCGCGGCAGTGCGTGGGCGGAGAGGTCGTGACCGAGGGCACGAAAACCGACAAGTCAACGAGGTCATGCTACCTTCCCAGGTTCGCCATCAACCGCTTGCGCCAGATCAGGGGCAAGGGCCTCATCACCGGAGACGTGTCGCCCGACAAGGTTGCGCGCTCGATCAAGTCGTGGTGCAAACGCATGCGCCTGCCGCACGTCAGCATGACCAATCTGCGCCATACCTGGGCGACGCTCGCTATAGAGGCCGGCATCGGCATCGAGACGGTCGCCATGATGCTAGGGCACACCGACATATCGACGGCGTACGACCACTACATAGTCCCGCGCCGCGCTATCTGCGTCGCCGCTCAGGACGCCGTGGAGACTCTGCTGGTCAAGAGCGCGGGCAAGCCAAGGAAGATGCTGCTGGCCGCATAGTTTTCCGTATCCCAGGT
>CABUZD010000128.1 GCA_902495945.1 uncultured Collinsella sp. | reverse complement strand
TTACGTTTGCTGCTCTACAGTCCTATGCAAGACGAAGGCCACATTAAGTGGCCTTCTTTGCATGCGGAACTCGCGACAAACGTAATGCCCGCCCGCCTCCGACCGACTACCAACTAATATTTTTTCAGCCCAGGCCCCTGTGTACCGCGCGTCGAAGATCTTCAAATTCAAATAACCTGACAATCGATTCTTATAGCAGAGGCCCCTTGGCCTTTAGTTTGATACAAGTTCCGCACGAGCCGGAAAGCACTTAATGTGCTTTCCGTGCGAGCAGGACTGTTCGCAGTAGCAAACTAAAGGCCAAGGGGCCCAGTCAACCTATCAGCAGCGATTACTCGGCAGCTAGTTGAATTTGAAGATCTTTGAGGCAAGACGGTATAGGCCGAGTGTGGTTTTGTCTCCGGCCCGTCCGCGCAGATTGGTGAAGAACCCGACCACGCCGTAGCGGGCACGACGATACATGCGCTCGTCGTAGGCCTTCAAATCATTCCACAGCGTCTTTAGGCGCTCGTCGGCGCAATCTTCCTCGGAAAGCTTGGTGAGCACCGAGCAGATCGCCATCATCATGGTGAAATAGCCCATCATGTACGAGCGCAGACGCGACGACTCAACATCGCTGTACAGGTGGTACGACTCCATCATGATGCGCGTCACACGGAACTGCTGGTCCAGACGCTTGACCATCGTGGCCTCGTTGACACTCTGGCCCTCGCGACCGATAAAGTAGCGATAGAGGTCGATGTCGGCGTAGTACATGGTCTTGCAACGCGGCAGCGGCACGTAGGCGTAGATGTTGTCCACATAGAACGTGTGCGGCGGCATGGGAAGGTTGGACTCGCGCAGCACATCCGTGCGATAGCACAGGCTGTGCATGAGTAGGTTCTGGTCCAGGCGGAAATGACCGATCTGATCCCAGGAAAAGATCTTTTTGCGCGGCAGGGCAAATTTGTAGCCAATAGCGGTATGCGTGCCCTCGTAAACCTTCTCGTACACGTAGTTCGAGATAAACAGGTCAACGCGCTGATCGCGCTCTTCAAAGCCACGCAGAATCGACAGCATGGTCGAAAGAGCCGCAGCGTCGAGCCAGTCATCCGAGTCGACAACCTTGTAGTAGGTGCCCTGTGCCTCGCGCAGACCCGAAAGGACGGCAATACCGTGGCCACCGTTCTCCTGGTGTACCGCGCGAATGATACCGGGATAACGTGCCTCGCACTCATCGGCCTTATCGGCCGTCTCGTCCTTGGAGCCGTCGTCCACCACGATAATCTCGATATCGGTGGCGTAATTGCTCCCCTCCAAGATGGAGGTGATGCAATGGTCCATGTCCTTGGCGGCGTTATACGAGGGAATACCGAATGTTATGACTTTATGCATGGCAGGCGATAATCTCATCCGAAAGATCGAGGGCGGAATTGGTCACGGCGTCCATATCGTAGTAACGATACTCGGCCAGACGACCCACCGGGTGGAAGTTCGTCAGGTTCTGGACGCGCTCAAGATAGCGCTCATAGAGCTCACGGTTCTCGGGCTCAAGAATGGCGTAGTACGGCGTCTCGCCTGAGCCGGGCGTATAGGCCTTGGAGTACTCCTTCATGATGGTGGTCTTGCCGGGCAGGATCTGACCGGTCATGTTCTTGAACTCGGTAATGCGCGTGTAGTCCTCGCTCGTGGTGTAGTTGACGGTGCCCACGGGCTGGAACTGGTCCATATCGAGCGTCTCGAACTTCATGTCGAGCGTGCGGTACGGCAACGCACCCAAGTCGAGGTTGAACAGCTCATCGAGCGGACCGGTGTAGACGATCTCGCCACCATAGACCTTGCCGTCGATCTTGACGGTAGTCTCGTCGATTTCAAAGAGGTCACGGGCGTCCACGTCGCAGAACACGTCGATCAGGTCGTGGTCGAGCATGTGCTCAAAGAGCGCCGTGTAGCCCTCCTGCGGCATGCCCTGGAAGGGAGCTTGCGGGAAGTAGCGGTCATCATCGCCCACAAAGACGGGAACGCGGCCGGTGATCGAGGGATCGATCTGATCGGGCGTCTGGCCCCACTGCTTCATGGTGTAATGCAAAAAGACGTTCTCGTAGACGTAATCGGCGACCTCGGCAAGATCCGGGTCGTTCTTCTTACGCAGCTCCATAATGGGCACCTTGACATCCTTGCCAAAGGTCTCCACGAGCTTCTGATACAGCTCCTCGCCGCGCTCGTCACCAAAGGCGAGCTTGAGACTCGCATGGTTGAAGGGCACGGGCATAAGGGTACCGTTGATGTTGGCGAGCACCTTGTGCTGATAATCCGTCCACTTGGTAAAGCGCGACAGGAAATTGTGCACGCGCTCGTTAAAAGTGTGATAGATATGCGGACCGTACTCGTGGATCAGGATTCCGGCCTCGTCAGTGCAGTCATAGGCATTGCCCGCAATGTGGCTACGGCGCTCCAAAACGGCAACACGATAGCCGATGGTCTCGGCAAGACGGCGGGCGCAAACGGCACCGGCATATCCAGCACCGACGACAATCATGTCGTACGCGCCGGCGTTAAAGCCTTCAGGCAGGCCTGAGGTAATCTGCATCGATACTCCTTGTCAAAAGCCACGGGCTCGTTAGCTGGGCTTTTCTCGAACATTCTTCGAGACATATTTATCAGAGCGATTATAGCGCTAATGCGTCCTATAATGAGCTTGCCACACAAGGAAAGCTCAAGCACCGCGGCGTACATAATTGAAAGGTAAACCCGCTAGCAGCGGGTTTATTCGTGAACAGCCGGGTGCCTGGAGCTTAGCGAAACGCTTGTAAGGAGTAACATGAGCGATTTCCTAAACCGTATGAAGTCTGCCGCCAAGGCCGACCTTAAGACGATCGTCCTGCCCGAGGGCGAGGATCCGCGCACTATCGTCGCGGCCACCAAAATCATCGAGGAGGGCCTGGCAAAGATCGTCATCCTGGGCAACCCCGACGAGATCAACGTTCCCGGCGCTACCGTCATCGACCCGCGCAATGCCGAGAAGCACGAGGAGTACGCGCAGAAGTTTGCCGAGCTCCGCGCCAAGAAGGGCGTTACCATCGAGCAGGCTCGCGCCCAGGTGATGGACGCCACCTACTTTGGCACCATGATGGTCAAGATGGGCGATGCCGACGGCCTGGTCTCCGGCGCCTGCCACTCCACCGCCGACACCCTGCGCCCCGCGCTTCAGATCCTCAAGACCGCCCCGGGCACCAAGCTGGTCTCGGCCTTCTTCGTGATGTGCACCGACACCCCGCAGTTCGGCACTGACGGCACGCTGATCTTCGCCGACTGCGGCCTCAACATCAACCCGTCCTCCGACGAGCTCTCCGAGATCGCCATCGCCTCCGCTCACTCCTGGTCCACCTTCATGGGCAACGTTGAGCCGCACGTGGCCATGCTCTCCTACTCCACCATGGGCTCCGCTGGCGGCGAGGTCGCCAAGAAGGTCCAGGAGGCTGTGAAGTTCTGCAAGGAGAAGGCTCCCGAGCTCGCCATCGACGGCGACCTGCAGCTCGATGCCGCTATTGTCCCCACCGTCGCCCAGCTCAAGGCTCCCGGCTCCTCCGTTGCCGGCAAGGCCAACGTGCTCGTGTTCCCCGACCTCGAGGCCGGCAACATCGGCTACAAGCTGGTCCAGCGCTTCGCCGGCGCCGACGCCTACGGCCCCATCCTGCAGGGCATCGCCAAGCCGGTCAACGATCTGTCGCGCGGCTGCTCTGCTGACGACATCGTGGGTGTCGTGGCCATCACCGCCGTCCAGGCTCAGATGGCTGAGTAGCGGACATATCCCCTCGGGACAGGAATTTCCACCTGCTAGCAAAAAGGCCTCCGGAGCTGTTGCTCTGGAGGCCTTTCGTTTACTTGCAAATGCGCGCGTTAGTTTTTCTTGGTCAGACGCTCGACGTCGTGGGCGATCATGTATTCCTCGTCGGTGGGGATGACCATAACCGTGACGGAAGAGCCGGCGGCGCTGATGACCTGTGGGCCGTTGCCCACGGCCTCGCGGTTCTTGTTGTTGTCGATGCGCACGCCCAGCCACTCAAAGCAGTCGCAGAAGGCCTTGCGAATCGACCAGTCGTTCTCGCCGATGCCGGCGGTAAAGGTGATGGTATCCACGCCCGCCATGGAGGCGATCATGGAGCCGGCCTGCTGCATAGCCTTGTAGGCAAACATATCGAAGGCGAGCAGGCAGCGCTCATCTCCCTCGGAGGCGCGCGTGCGGATGTCGCGGGCGTCGTTGGAGATGCCCGAAATGGCAAGCAGGCCGGACTGCTTGTTCATCATGTCGTCGACTTCCTGGTAGCTGTAGCCGCCCTCGCGCTGCAGGTAGCACACGGTGGCCGGGTCAATGGAACCACAACGGGTACCCATCATCAGGCCGTCAAGCGGCGTGAGGCCCATCGTGGTGTCGCGGCACACGCCGTCCTCGATAGCAGCGAGCGAAGCACCGTTGCCCAGATGGCACGAAAGCAGACGGTGGCAGCGCGAGCCCAGGATCTCCTTGGCCATCATCCACTCGTAGCGGTGGCTCGTACCGTGTGCGCCGTACTTGCGCACGTGGTACTTGTCGCACACGTCCTTGGGCAGCGCGTAGGTGTAGGCGACCTCGGGCATGGTCATGTGGAACGAGGTGTCGAAGACGGCCACGTTGGGCAGCTCAGGATACTTCTCGCGGCAATATTCGATTGCCGCGGCCTCGCCGTAATTGTGCAGCGGAGCGAGCGGGGCCACCTCAAGGATCTTAGCCATGACCTCATCGTCGACGACCGCGGAATCATCGAAGTGCCAGCCGCCCTGAACGATACGATGGCCAATGCCATCAATCGTAAAGTCGGTCTTCTCGAGCTCCTCGAGCACGCGAGCGATAGCAGAGCGATGATCGGGGAAAGGGACCTCCTCGGTCTGCTTGGCGCCACCGTTCTCGGAGTGGCCAAAGATGCCCATGTCCGAACCGATACGTTCGCAGTTGCCCTTGGCGAAAACCTCGC
>CABUZD010000127.1 GCA_902495945.1 uncultured Collinsella sp. | reverse complement strand
CTTGCCGCCGATACGATAGCTCGTATGACGCGCAAGGCGCTCGTCCTCGATCACATCCGTGTCGATCATGCCCGAGAGCGCCATGACGGCGTTAAACAGACCCATTAGACTTAAGCGTCTTTCTTGGCAGTCAGATACTCAATGAACTCGGGACCGACGGTCGTAACGTCACCAGCACCCATAGTGAGCAGCAGGTCGCCCTCGCCCACCATCTGCTCGAGCTCCTGATTGAGCTCAAGACGGCTGGAGCAGTACACGACCTCCTTGCCAGGATGCTTGGCGCGCACAGTATCGGCGAGCATCTTAGAGGTAACACCCGGAATGGGCATCTCGCCAGCCGAGAACACATCAATCAGCAGCAGTTTATCGGCATTGGCAAATGCATCGGCAAAGTCGTCGCACAGGGCCTGCAGACGCGAATAGCGGTGCGGCTGGAACACGACGTCGACATGCTTGTAGCCCAGCGACGAAGCGGCAGCAAGCGTCGCCTTGATCTCGGTGGGGTGATGGCCGTAATCATCGACCACGGTGATGCCATCGATATCGCCCACGTGGGTAAAGCGACGGCGGACGCCCTCAAAGCTCGAGAGCGCCTTGGCGGCGGCGTCGATGTCAAGGCCCAGGACATGGGCGACGGTGAGCACCGCCGTGGCGTTGAGCATGTTGTGGCGACCGGGATTGCTCTTGATCTCCACAGCGTGCTCAGTGCCGTCCTCAAAGCGAACGATAAAGTCGCTCTGGATGCCCTTGACATCCGGGTGCATGCAGACGATGTCGTTGCTCTCGGCAAAGCCGTAGGAAAGCACGTGACGGCCCGTCGACTTGGCGAGCTCGACCAGATGCGGGTCCTCACCGCAGACGATGACGGTGCCGTCCTCGCCCACCAGGCTCATGAATTTGGCGAAAGTCGCCTCGATCTCCTCGATACCCGAGTAGTGATCGAGGTGGTCGGCCTCGACGTTGGTCACAATGACTACGTTGGGGTTCAGGAACAGGAAGGAACTGTCGGACTCGTCGGCCTCGGCGACAAAATAGTCGCCCGAGCCGTTCTTGCCGTTCGTGTCATAGCCCTCGACGATGCCACCGATCAAGAAGCTCGGATCCAAGCCCATGCGGTCGAGCATGGTGGCGCACATCGAAGACGTGGTGGTCTTGCCATGCGTGCCGGCAACAGCGACGGTGGTGTAGCCGTGGCCCAAAGCAGAGAGCATCTTGGCACGGGGCCACACGGGAATACCAAGCTCGCGAGCGCGCACGAGTTCAGGGTTGGACTCCGGAATAGCGGTGGAGACAACAACCACGTCAGGCTTGACCTCGTCGATCGTGGCGGCCTCATGGCCCACATGCACTTTCACACCAGCGCGGGTAAGCTGGCGGATATAACGTGACGTCTTAAGGTCGGAGCCGGTAACGGCATAGCCGCGCTCGTGAAGAACGAGGGCGATGCCGCTCATGCCGGCGCCGCCGATACCGATAAAGTGGGCGCTCTTAAACTCGGGCGCGGAGGTTGCAGTCTGGGAATCAGCCATGTGCTCGTGTACTCCTTGCGTAAACACTGCCTGTAACCAGTTAACTGTACCGCACCTACCGCATCAGCGCGAGGGCGACCGACGATATCCCGTCTAACTAACGCAAACCCTCTACCGCATCCGCCAGAAGAGCGGCGGCCCTATCCTGAGACAGACCACGCGCCGCCTGACGCATGGCGTCGCGCGCCGCCGCGTCATCGACTAGGTGCAGAAGCTCGTCGGCAAAGGCAGAACCGTCGATATCGGCATCGGCGCAGAGCACGCCGGCCCCGGCGTCGACCAGATAACGGGCATTGGTGGTTTGGTGGTCGGCCGTCGCATGCGGATACGGCACAAGCACCGAGGGTAAGGCGAGCGCAGCAATCTCGGCCACGCTCGATGCGCCCGAACGCGAGAGCACCAAATCGGCAGCAGCCAGCATATCGCCCATGTTGTCCATGTAAGGCTGGACGCGGTAACGCTTCGCCTCCTCGGGCGTCAGCGCCAAAGCGCGCTCGGTCTCCTCAAAGCCGTCGGCACCCGTCGAATGCAACACATAGAGGTTCTTGCGCGAAAGCAGCTCGTTTTTGAGCGAGACCACGCGCTCGTTGAGGTGCTGGGCGCCAAGTGAACCGCCAAAGACGAGCAGCAGCGTAGCGTCCTCGGGAACGCCAAGTGCCTTGCGGCCGCGAGCGCGATCGCCCTCGATCACCGAGCGACGTACGGGGTTGCCGGTCATGAGCACGTGGTCAGGGTCACCTTCGCGCTCAAAGACCGAACGCGCTGCCGGCACCGAGATACACACGCGAGCGGCGTGGGAGTTCATCATCTTGTTGGCCAGGCCCGGAACAGAGTTCTGCTCATGCAGCAGATACGGAACGCCTGCGCCCTTGCACCACCCCAGCAGCGGAACCTCGACATAGGCACCAAAACCAATGGCGGCATCGGGCTTGCCGACCTTTGAGAAATGACTGGCGAGCGCACGCTTGGCTTTGTTGACACGCCACAGCGAGGTCAGCGCTGTCCAAGGACGGGAGCGGTCGAAGCCCGTGACCGTAATGGGCACAAAATCAAACCCAGCCTCGGGGACCAGACGACCCTCGAGCTTGCGCGACTGGCCCACGAACACAACGTGGTGGCCACGGTCACGCAGCTCTTCGGCCAAGGCGAGCGCGGGGTTGATGTGCCCTGCCGTGCCGCCGGCTGCAATAGCAACGGTCATTTTATCGGTCATGGTAGTCCCTTCGTACACGCGGTCCCTGGTCGTCGGTACGCAGACGTGCCGACGGGTCCGAGTTCAAATCGATTCGATTATATCCGCCGCCCGCATTGCGAGGAGTGGGGCGCTGAGGACGACCTTGCGGCGCCGTTCGCTGACGCGGGCGGGCTGCCGGCTCGGTCGCAGAGCCATCCAGGACGGTAAAGCCGCTACGCGAAGGTCGTTCGCCGCGCACGTGGGGCACGCCGGCGGTGCTCTCATCCATAACGGCAAAGCTCTCGCGGCGACGGTCGTACTCATCGCGACGGGCGCTCTCGTACGAAACGCGCAGGATCAACCCGGCAAGCATAAGCGACACAATAATCGACGAACCGCCGTAGCTAATAAACGGCAACGGTTTGCCCGTCATGGGAAACACGTTGAGGATGCCCAACGCGTTTATCAAAAACTGCACCGCGAGAATGACCGCGGAGCCAGACGCCATAAGCGCGCCCCGACGATCGGTCGCCTGCTCGGCAATGCGAAACGCCGAGTAGATCAGCATCGCAAACACCAAGAAGAACAGCACGGTTCCGACAAAACCGACTTCCTCGCCAATGATGGCCAGGATGTAGTCGTTGTGCGCCTCGGGCAGATACGAGTACTTCATGGTTGAGTTGCCGATGCCACGGCCGAACAGACTGCCCGAGGCAAAGGCCATGATGGCAAGCGTGGCCTGATAGCCGTCACCATACTCGTCGGCCCAAGGGTTCAAGGCAACCTGAATACGCACCATACGGTACGGCTCTGCGACAAGTGCAATCACGATCACGAGAATGCCGAAGATTAGCACGCCGATGATAAATCTGGGGTCGAGACCCGCAAACAACGCCATGCACATGAGGGTCAACAGGATGATCAGGACGGTACCGAAATCGGGTTGGATAAAGATCAGAAAGAGCGAAATGCCCAGGTAGATGCCCATCTTGCGAAGGAATTCGTTGATGTCGCCACCGGGCGAAAAGAAGCGATCAAGCATGATGGCCGAATACGCAATGGCAAATGGCTTTAAAAACTCGGAAGGCTGGAACTGAATACCGGCGATGTTGAGCCAGCGCGTGGCGCCACGGCTGCCGCTGCCCACCAAGAACACCAGAAGCAGTAGCCCTATCATGCCGATAAGGAAGATCCTGAGCACATCCTCCCCAAACCAGCTGTCCGGCAAAACGCGCACGATGGCAATCAGCGCTAGAACACCGACCACGGCAAACGCGGCCTGTCGACCCAGAAAAAACGTCGCCGAGCCATTCTCGTGCAGCGCCTCGACCGAAGACGCCGAGTACACCATCAGCAGGCCAAAGCACACCAAGGTAAACAAGCAGGCCATGAATATCAGACGGGGGCGCATGATACGGGCGGGAACGCCGGCAATATAGCGTTCGCTAAACGACTGCCCGCCGCGGCCGGAACGCGGTGTGATGCGCCGCGAGGAAGCACGGTCCGAGTCGGGCCTCCTCATACCTTGTCGGGGGCTCTCCTCTCTCACCGCAACCCCTATTCCATTTGTGATTTCGCTGCAGCGGCAAGCTGGGCCACGTAGTCCTTAAACACGCGGCCGCGCTCCTCATAGCCCGAGAACTCATCGAACGAAGAGCAGGCAGGAGAAAGTAAGATCACATCGCCACGGCTCGAAAGCGAACGGGCAACGTCCACGGCGTCGCGCAGGTCATCCGCCTGGGCGATATCCACATCGCCATCGACATCAGCCTCGTCCATAGCGGCGGTGAAGCGCTCGCGCGCATCGCCAAAGCAGACGACCGAGCGTACGTTATCCATAACAACGCGCGCGAAGTCCGTGAGCGGCGTGCCCTTATCGTGGCCGCCGAGCAGCAAGATCACGTCGTCATCGGGAAATGCCGTCAGTGCCTTCTCGACCGCATCGGTGTTGGTCGCCTTGGAATCGTTGACGTAGCGCACGCCGTCAATCTCGCCACACGGCTCCACGCGGTGCTCGAGCGGCTGGAACGAGGCCAGACCGCGGCAGACACCGTCGACATCGGCACCGACTGCCAAGGCAGCCGTGGCAGCGCACAGGGCATTGATAACATTGTGATGGCCCGAGATCTTGAGCTCGGATATAGCGATGAGCGGGGTCTCGACGCCCTTCAGACGCACGATCATCTTGCCATCGCGCACAAAGGCGGCATCCTCGCCCTCAGGCTCGTCAAAGGCAACCTTGCAGATGCGACGACCTGGCGTGTAGATGTACTCATCGAACTCGTGAATGCCGGTGTCTTCGACGTCGACAACCACCAGATCGTCATCGACCATATTGTCAAACAGTTTGATCTTGGCAAGCGCATAGTTCTTATGGCTCTTATGCCAGCCCAAGTGGTCGGGAGTGATGTTGAGCAGCACCGCCACACGGGGGT
>CABUZD010000126.1 GCA_902495945.1 uncultured Collinsella sp. | reverse complement strand
GCCCAGCAAAAAGCACAGACGATAGTCGACGTCGCGGATGTAGAGCGTGGAGCGACCTCCCTTGCGGAGCATCGTCATAAAGCAGAACCCGCAGGCGTTGACGCAGGTACGCATGCCGTCGAAGATGGGGCCGTCGAACTCCAGACCCCAATCCTCTCCGGGAAAGCGATCGAGCTCCACGGGGGTGACGGTGCCATCGCGCGGGTCGAAAACCTCGAGGTCGACCGTGTCGTCGTCTGCCTCCCAGAGCCATACGATCATGTCGGTAAGCTGCTCGCCGTTGACCGCGAGCACGCGCATGCCCGGCTCGATACCCACATCCCAGGCGGGCGATTCGGGACGCACGTTCTTTACGAGCGCGCCCTCACCCGGCTCGGGGTCGCGGCTGCGCCCGTAATCGGCCACCTCGGCGGCATATGCGGGTACGGTCTGGTCCATGATTAGTGGCAAAGCTCCTTGATGCGCGTGACGGCGCGTTCGATGTGTTCTTGTGGGGTGGAGGCTCCGGCAGTGATGCCGATGTGGTGAGCGTCGGTAAACCACGCGGCCTGGAGCTCAGAAGCTTCCTCGATGTGATACGTGCGCTCGCAGGCGTCTGCGCAAATCTGTGCCAGGCGGCGGGTGTTGCCCGAGTTCTTTCCGCCCACGACGACCATGCAGTCGCAGCGGTTGGCAAGTGTGGCTGCTGCCTGTTGGCGCTCGCTCGTTGCGGCGCAGATGGTGTTGATCACGCGCAGCTCCTGCACGCGCGGGGTGATAGCGGCCACGACCTCGGCGAGGTTCTGCGCGGTCTGGGTGGTCTGCACAACCAAGCCCACTTTACCCTTGAGCGACAGAGCATCGGCGTCGGCGGCACAGCTCACGACCTGCGCGTCATCGCCGGCGTGGCCCAGGATGCCCTCGACTTCGGGGTGGCCCGGCTCGCCCACGACTACCACGTTGTAGCCCTCGCGTACCAAGCGCTCCGCCGCCACGTGGACCTTTTTCACGTAGGGGCAGGTGGCGTCGACCACGTCGAGGCCACGCTCGCGTGCGGCATCGATCACCTGCGGCACCACGCCGTGAGCGCGGATGATCACGGTGCCCGATGCGGCATTATCCAGGTTTTCGGCCAAGCCAACGCCTGCCTCAGCAAGCTCGCGTACAACGATGGGGTTATGGATGAGCGGACCCAAGGTATGGACCTGAGCGCTCTCCCCTGCCTGCGGCGCGGCGGCCAGTGCCATGTCGAGCGCACGCTGTACGCCGTAGCAAGTGCCGGCGTGGGCTGCGATCTCGATAGTGGGCGCGCTGTCCTGGTCGGACGTAGTCGCGGCAGCGTTTGTCACGTTCTCGCTCATGGCTAGAACCTGCCCGGATGCTCGGCGCACAGATCGTCTCGCATGGCGTAGACGCGGTTCATGGCCTCGGACTCAAACCATTCCAGGCGCTCCGTGCGCTTAAGCCCGGCCGGTGCGGCGGAAAGCGAGACGGCCTTGCCGGCGCGAATCCAGCACTTCTTGGGACGCATGATCTTCTTGCCCGCGGGCGTGATGTCGGACCAGCCGCAGATGGCGAGCGGGTTGACGGGTGCCTTGCCCATCTGGGCGATGAGCGCAAAGCCGCCGTGGACCTCGGGCTTGATCTCGCGCGAGCGGATGCGCGTACCCTCGGGGAAGATTAGGACGTCCTCGCCGCGCTGCAGCGCATGCTGGGCGGCGCGCAGGCACTTCATATCGGCAGTACCACGCTCCACGGGGATGCCGCCAACGCGGCTAAAGGCCCAGCGCACAATCTTGCTCTTGGCGAACTCGGACTTAAAGATGGGACGAATGCGGCGGCCCCCAAAGAACAACGCCGTCTCAACGGCCAAGAGCTCGGCCATCGAGGTGTGGTTGCAGATGACCACGCTGCCGCGGCCTTCCTGGCGCTCAAACAGCAGGTCAGCGTCCTCGACTTTCCAACGCCACATGAGCTTGGAGAAGGCCCAAAGGATGGCCATGACTACGACGACGGTGCCGCGGATGAGCGCTGGGAACTCGGCGTAGGGGGCGTTGTAATAATCCTCGGGCGTCTGCTTAAACAGGCGCATGGGCTACCTCCTCTGGTTGATGAGGTCCTCGATTATCGAGACGACCTCATCGATGGTGTGAGCGGTGGAGTCGACGTGCACGGCGTCCTCGGCGGGCACGAGCGGGGCGACCTCGCGGCTGCTGTCGAGCTTGTCGCGCTGCTTAAGGGCGTCGAGGGTCTCGTCGACCTCGGCCTCGAGCTGCTCGGACGTGAGCGGCTGGGCGTCGTTTTGGTGACGCTGCAGCACGCGGCGGCGGGCGCGCTCGCGCGGGTCGGCGGTCAGGAAGACCTTGACCTGCGCGTTAGGGAACACGACGGTTCCGATGTCGCGACCCTCGGCCACGATATCGCGGTCCTCTGCGGCACGGCGCTGATGGATGAGCATGGCGGCGCGCACGCCCGGGTAGGCCGAGACCTTGGACACGTTGGCGTCAACCTGCGGGGTACGAATGGCGGCCGAAGCGTCCTGGCCGTCAATGGTCAGGCGCGTGTCCTCGCCGGTACCGTTGGTAAAGCGGATCTCGATCTGCTCGGCGAGGGCATCGATGGCTGCCTCGTCGTCCAGGTCGATGCCGCGGTCGAGCGCGGCGAAGGTGACGGCGCGATACATGGCGCCCGTGTCGAGCTTGTTAAAGCCCAGCTGGCGGGCAATCTCCTTGGCGATGGTGGACTTGCCGGAACCGGCGGGGCCGTCGATGGCGACGATCATGTAATGCTTCCTTTCGGTGGTTGACGTGCTGGTATGGGACGCGGGCGCTGGGGCTTGGCGGACTGGCTAGCCCGTGTAGCGCTCGCGGTAGGTGTTGCGCTTGGGTGCGGAGCCGTGGCTGCCGTGGTGACGCGCGCGGCTCGCTGTGTTGGTCGCCGGCGCGGTACTGCGCTTGGAGCTGGCCTGCTTGGGCGGGATGCCGCCGGCCTTGAGGATCTGCACCTCACGGTCGGTGAGCTCGCGCCACGAGCCCTTGGCCACGTCCTTGAGCTCCAGACCGGCAAAGTTGCAGCGGTGCAGACGAATTACCGGGTGGTGGATCTTGCTCAGCATACGCTTGACCTGGTTCTTGCGGCCCTCGCGGATGATGACCTCCACGGCGGTGGTGCCGGGCTTAACGCCTTGCGGAGCAACCGCCTCGGCCTCGCGCGCGTTGATGATGCGGCAGATCGCCGGTTGGCACAGGCCGTCGTCGAGCTCGATGCCGCGACGCAGCGGCATGAGATCGCGGTCGGACAGCTGCCCGTCGACGAGCGCTTGGTAGGTCTTGTAGACGTGCTTGCTGGGATGCAGCAGGTCCTGCGACAGATCGCCGTCGGTGGTAAAGAGCAAGAGGCCCGTGGTGTCGCGGTCCAGGCGACCCACCGGAAAGAGCCCCGGAAAGCGGTCGCGCGGGACCAGGTCGGCCACGCAAGGGCGCTCCTGCGGATCGCTCATGGTGGTGAGGTAGCCGGTCGGCTTGTAGAGCATCAGGTACACGGCGCCTTGGTTGAGCTTGACGGGCATGCCGTCGACCTCGATATGGTCGCGGTCGACGTCGACCTTGGTGCCCAGCTCGGTCGCGACCTGACCGTTGACGGTCACGCGTCCGGCGGTCATCAGGTCCTCCGAGCCGCGGCGGCTCGCCACGCCCGCGCGCGCCAAAAAGCGCTGCAGGCGCATGGTGTGCGGGTAGACGGACTGGGCGTCGTCTGCGGGCGTTGTGGCGCCCGCAGCACGTGAAGTGCGCGTCTCCCCGGCTTCGTTAGTCCTCGTCATGCAAATCCTCCGAGGTCTCGTCGACGACCAGGGTCTCCAAGTCCTCGACTGCCTCAACATCTTCAACATCGGTATCGATCAGTTCGCGCTCTTCGTCCAGGTCCTCGGCCTGCTCCTCGAGCGTGGACTGAATGCTGCGGCCACTCAGACGCTCGCGGATAAACTGGCGCGACTGCTCGTCGGGGGCAAACTGTTCTAGATCGGGCAGGTCGCGGGTGGAGCGTAGGCCGAACTTTTCCAAGAAGGCGTTGGTCGTGCCGTAGATGATGGCCTGACCGCGCTCGGGGTCGCGGCCGAGCTCGCGCACCAGGCCCTTGTCCACGAGCGACGCTATGACGCCGTCGGAGTTGACGCCGCGGATGCCCTTGACCACCTCGCGCGTGACGGGCTGGTGGTAGGCGATGACGGCCAGGGTCTCGAGCGCCGCCTGCGACAGTTTTTGGGTGTCCCAGCTCAGCACATAGGCCTCGACCACGTCGTGGTAGGCGGGGTGTGTAAACAGGCGCCAGCCGCCGGCGACCTCGCGCAGCTGAAAGCCGCGGTTGGCCTCCTCATACTCAACCTTGAGCTCGGCCATAAGCGACGCGCACTCGCCCGGGGCGATATCCAGCGCACCTGCCAGCGCGGGCGCGCTGACGGGGTCGCTCGACACCAGCAGCAGCGCCTCGAGGGCACCTTTGAGGCTGTTTGCCTCTAGCGTGGAAAGGGTTGACATGGTTGGTCGCTCCTATTCGGTGAGCTCGGGGCCCTCGCCGGGCACGTATGCCTCGGCTCCCTCGACGCGGTTGATTTGAATGGTTCCGAAGATCTCGTCCTGGCTCAGCGTGAGCGAGCCGCGCTTGGCGAGCTCCAGCATGGCCAAGAAGGTAACGACGAGCTGCTCGGTGGTGGCGTCGCCGTCCAGCAGCTCGCGGAAGGTGCAGGTTTGGTGCGCCATGGTAAAGCGGTCGACCGAGGCCACGGTCAGGTCGAGCGGCACGCGATGCGGCGCCACGTGCTCGGCCTCCAGCAGGAAGGTCTGGCGCTTGCCGTCCAGGTCGGCGCAGATGACGGCGAGGCCGCGCAGGGTAATGCCGGCCAGGTAGTCGGGCATAAGGCCCAGAAACTCGGGGTCGGGGCCGGCTACGCGCGGATGCATGCGGCTCTCGGCCTGCATGCGCGCGCCAAGGGCCGCCGCTGCGCCCTTAAACTGCTTGTAGGCGATCAGGCGCTGAATCAGGACCTCGCGCAGGGCGTCGCCGTCGAGCGCACTGAGTTCCTCAAGCTCATCGTCGTCCTCGTCTTCGTCGTCTGTCTTGCGCGGGGCTTCCTGGGGCACCAGCGAGGCAGCCTTGATGTCCAGAAGGGTTGCCGCCACCAGCAAAAAGTCGCTCGCCACGTCCAGGTCCAGCGCCTCGATGCACTCGGCCTCGGCCAGGTATTGCTCGGCCACCTCGCTAATGGAGATGGCGCCGATATCAACTTTTTGGCGGGT
>CABUZD010000125.1 GCA_902495945.1 uncultured Collinsella sp. | reverse complement strand
CATTTGGACAATCTGACGTTCAACTTCAAGGGCGCGACCAGAAGGTCAGCGCCCTTTCGTTTCACGTCACCTTGTCTCAAATGCGGCCCGCTCGCTGTCGTTGCCAAAACATCGGCGCTCCCGTTGTTGGCACTTTGGGACACTCCTTGTATTGGTGCTCAGCGGCAGTCCCCATTGCACCAAGTGGCGTGTGCCGTTAAGCGGAAGGGGTGTTAGCGGGACTTTCTTTTGGGCATATAATGGCTGTTGGCTTGCTGCGGTGAAGGTTTGTCCGCTCCGCAGCTGTTTTCTACGGTTAAAGGAGTATGTATGTCCGTTGAGGTCATGAGGTCTGTGATCGATGCTGCCGAGGGGCGCGTGCCCGTCGACACGCTGTTTACCAATGCGCAGATCGTCGACGTGTATGGCCAGCGTGTGGCGCCCGGTAGCGTTGCCGTCAAGGACGGTGTGATCGTCGGCGTGCTCTACGATGGTCGCGACGATGCCGCTGGCACCTACGAGGCAACTGAGGTCATCGACTGCCAGGGTCGCTATCTCGCTCCCGGTTTTATTGACGGGCATTTGCATATCGAGTCTTCGAACATCCGTCCCGCCGAGTATGCTCGCATGGCCGCGACGCGCGGTACTACCACCGCCATTGCCGACAGCCACGAGATTGCCAATGTTGCCGGTCTCGACGGCTTGCGCTTTATGATCGAGGACGGCCGCCGCGCACCCATCTCCATCAAGTACATGATGCCTTCGTGCGTGCCCGCACTGCCCGACGAGCAGACCGGTGCCGTTATTTCGGCTGCCGATATGCAGGCGTTTTTTGCCGAGCATCCGGGCGATGTCTTTGGCCTGGGCGAAATGATGAACCTGCCGGGCGTCTTTATGGCCGACCCCGAGACCTGTGCTCGCATCGATGCTGCCAACCAGACGCCGTCCAAGCAGGTCGACGGCCATGCGCCGCTCGTTGCCGGTAAGGACCTCAACGCCTATGCCGCAGCGGGCATTATCGCCGACCACGAGTCGACGATTCCCGAGGAGGCGCTCGACAAGCTATCCCGCGGCATGTATGTGATGCTGCGTGAGGGCACGTGCAGCCACGACCTGGCCAATTTGTCCCCGATGCTGCTGGAGAATCCCGCGCGCGCCCGCCGCTGCTGTTTTGCGACTGACGACCGTGCTCCCTCCGATGCGCTTTCGACCGGTATGATCGACAACGCCTGCCGCGTGGCTATCGAGGCCGGTATTGACCCCGTGGTTGCCATCTCTATGGCGTCCCTTTCTACGGCCGAGGCGTTTGGTCTGGACCACGGTTGTTGCGACCCGCACGAGCTTCGCGGTGCGATTGCCCCGGGCAAGCGCGCTGACCTGCTGTTGCTCGATGACCTGACGTTTGCTAAGGCTCCGCATCGCGTATATGCCGCCGGTGCCCTGGTGGCGCAGGACGGCACCTTTGTGGGCGAGATCGCACCCGAGATGGCCGAGGTTGCGGCCCTTGCCGATGAGCTGCGCGCCTCCGTTAAGCTGCCGAAGCTTTCGCTCGACGTATTCGACTATGCCTTTAAGCCGGGCGAGGCCGTGATCGACGTGGTGCCGGGCAAGGCCATCACGGGTATTGCTCGCCCCGAGAACGCTGAGGGCCTGCGCCGCATTATGCTGATCGAGCGCCACGGCCGCGGCGTGTCGCTGCAAGTCGAGGGCGCCGACGGTGATGGCCCTGCGGGCCTGGGTCTTGTTGGCAAGCACATCGGTCGCGGCTGGGTGCGCGGCTTTACCATCACGGGCGGCGCCATCGCCTCGACGATCGGCCACGATTCACACAACGTGTGCGTGGTGGGCGACAACGCCGCCGATATGATGGCTGCCGTCGAGGCTGTTGGCCAGGGCGGTCACGTGCTGGTACGCAATGGCGAGGTCGTGGCGCGTATTCCGCTGGCGCTTGGTGGTCTGATGAGTGAGGGTACGGCCGAGGATGTCGCCGCGCAGCATGACGACTTTATGGTCAAGGCGCGCGCCATGGGCATCGAGCCGCCGCTCGACCCCATCATGGGCATCATCTTCCTGCCCCTGCCGGTGATTCCGACGCTCCGCATCCGCCCCGAGGGCATGTTCGACGTCACCACCTTCACCTACGCCGACTAGTCATCGGGGACGTTCTTAAACGACTAGTCGTCGGTGACACTCTTTGGCGTGTCGCCTTACGCCGCGACCGTGAGACCTCTGGCACGCGTGAGCTATTTGCTAGGTCCATGTAACGTTTATGACTGCGGGGTCTTATTTGAGCTCCCTTTGGGTACGTTGGAATCGGATACACGTTCGATTCCAACAAGCCCGAAGGGAGCTTTTCTATGTTTAAACTGATTGCATCCGATATGGACGGCACGTTGCTTGACGAAAACGGCCAGGTGCCTCCCGAAACCTATGAACTGATCCTGGCGCTACGCGAGCATGGCGTGCATTTTGCCGCATCGTCAGGTCGTCGCTACGATCGACTGTGCGAGTTCTTTGCGCCCGTTCGTGACAAGATGGACTTTGTCGCCGCTAACGGTGCCCAGGTCTACGCCGACGGAAAGATGGTGGACCGTGAGGTGTATTCGCACCTGGCGATTCGAAAGCTCGCCCAGGCCGTCGGGACGTTTCCCAATTTGCATCTTGCGCTCTTTGACCGAACCAAATCCTTCTTGCTCGATGACGAGTGCAAGTTCGTACGCGAGGTCGATAAGGACCTTCCCAATGCCGAGCGCATTTGGGAACTGCCCGATCCCAGCGTAAATATCATCAAGGCGAGTATCTTTTGCGATGACTGTGCCGTTATGGACAGCGCGTACGTGCTGCAGCGAGAACTCGGTCAGCTCTTTACCTTTGCGCCTTCGGGCAACGCGTGGATCGATGCCATGCAGCCCGGTGTGTCGAAGGCCTCGGGCATCGCACAGCTTGCGGAGCATTACGGCATTGGACGCGACGAGATCATGGCGTTTGGCGACTCGATGAACGACTACGAGATCATTCGCTTTGTCGGCACGGGCTGCGCGATGGAAAACGCGCGTCCGGCGCTCAAAGCGGTGGCCGATCGTGTGGTGGGGCGCAACCGCGACCACGCTGTCCAGCAGGAGCTCCGCCGTGTGCTAGAGGGCCTCGCTTAATCCGACAGATGGGGACGTTCCCGTTCTGCCGGCAGTGGGGGACAGTCCTTGCAGCTTTTCGCGAAGAGTGTCCCCAACGACTAGTCGTTTAAGAACGTCCAATGACTAGGCGAGGACGGTCATGATGGTGCGGGCGACGCCGTCGTGGTCGTTGTCGAACTCGGTGATGGCGTCGGCGGCCTTGCGGTCTTCGAGCTCGGCGTTGATCATGGCCATGCCGTGGCCCGCTGCCTGCAGCATGGGGATGTCGTTGATGTTGTCGCCGAATGCCCAGGCGTCGGCGAGACGCTCGTCCAGGTGCTCGCATAGCCACGTGAGGGCCGTTCCCTTGGTGGCGCCCTCACCCATGACCTCGATATTCATGGCGTAAGAACGCGTGACCTCAATGCCTTCGAGCGTGTCGAGCGCCGCCGCGATGGCGTCGCGATCGGTCGGGTCGTGCCAGTACATGGCGATGCGTTCGAGCGTCTCGACCTCGTCGATCTTGCTGTCGATATCCATGTCGATCGGTGTTCGTGTGCGCTTGAGCGAAGCCGCGATGTGGGGGTCGCCGCCGCAGAATTCGTCCAGGCGCGTGTAGAGCGAGCGGGGGAGGAAGCACTGCCCGTCCGCGAAGATATCGAAGGTCACATCGTGGCCGGCTGCAATGCTATGGACGCGGTGGGCGATGGCGCGGTCGAGCGGTCGGCTCAAAATGCGCGTAGCGCGTGAAGTATCGGTGGGCGTACCGTCGTCGAGCTGCCAGACGCTGGCACCGTTGGCGCAGACCGCGTAGTGTACGGCGGGGTGGGCGAGGATGGGCTCAAAGATACCCGACAGCGGGCGCCCCGTGCAAGGCACAAACTCAATACCGCGGCGCGCAAGCTCGTCGAGCATCGCCCAGGTGGCGTCGCTCATCTGCTTATCACTCGTCAGCAGCGTTCCATCCATATCGGAAAACGCAATCATTCGCTGCAATCCTTTCTACTGGCATAAAAAGCGTGGCCGAGGGCGGTGATGCCCTGGCCACGCTCGGGTTCTATAACGGTCTGCGTCCTAACGATCGGCGAGCGGCTTGTACTCCAGCGGCTCGATAACCGGGCGATACGCGGGACGGATGATGCGGTGCGCGCAGAAGAGCTCTTCCATGCGGTGCGCCGACCAGCCGGCCATGCGGGCGACGGCGAACAGCGGCGTAAAGAGCGTCTCGGGCACGCCGAGCATCTTGTAGATAAAGCCCGTGTACAGGTCGATGTTGGCGCAGATGGGCTTGGTCATGCCGTGATCGCGCATCACTTGCGGGGCCAGGCGCTCGATGCGCTCGATGAGCGCGAACTCCTCGCCCAGGTCTTTCTTGGCGGCAAGCGTGCGCGCGTAACGACGGCACACCTCGGCGCGCGGGTCGCTCAGCGTGTAGACGGCGTGGCCCATACCGTAGATGAGACCCGTGCCGTCGAAGGCCTGCTTGTCGAGGATCTTGCCCAGGTAGGCTGCGACCTCGTCCTCGTCTTCCCAATTGGAGACATGCGCACGGATGTCCTCGTGCATGGACACGACCTTGGCATTGGCACCGCCGTGGCGCGGGCCCTTGAGCGAGCCGATAGCCGCGGCGTAGGCGGAATACGGGTCGGTGGCCGAGGAGGACAGCACGCGGCAGGCAAACGTGGAGTTGTTGCCGCCGCCGTGTTCGGCATGCAGCATAAGCATCACGTCGAGCAGCATGGCCTCGTCGCGGGTGAATGCCATGCCGCCGCGTAGGACCTGCAGGATGGTTTCGGCGGTGGAGAGGCCGGGTGTGGGGTGCGGCACATGAACCTCGGAGCCGCGGCGCTTGGCGACCGAGGCCATATGCGCGAAGGCGGCGATGCGGGGGAGACGGGCGAGCATGGAGATGGCGACGTCGATTTCGTGCTCGGGTGTAATGGCGTCGGGCTCGGCGTCGAAGGCGTAGAGCAGCAGCACGGCGCGCTGAAGCACATTCATGATGCTCGACGACACCGTGGTCATGGGGAACTCGCGGACGTATTCGTCGCTCAGATGCCTAAAAGCACCCAGGCGTTCGCAAAAACCGTCGAGTTCCTCTTTGGTGGGCAGCGAGCCCGTGATAAGCAGATAGGCGACCTCTTCGTAGCCGTAGCGATCCTCGGCCTGGGCGTTGTTGACCAGGTCCTCGATG
>CABUZD010000124.1 GCA_902495945.1 uncultured Collinsella sp. | reverse complement strand
CTCAAGCGTGAGCGGGTAAACCGACACATGATGCGGAGCCGCCGCAAGCACGCCAACGAGCGTGCGATTCCAACTCGCTGCGGTTTGCCCGGGAAGTCCGCACATTAGGTCGCACGACACATCGAGCCCAGCGTCCTTAACCGTCGTGATGGCAGCGAGCGCCCGATCGGCATCGTGAATGCGGCCGATGGCGGTAAGTTCGGCGTTATCGAGCGTTTGCACGCCCAGAGAGACGCGTGTGACACCAACCTCGGCAAGCGCAGCGGCAAGCTCGGCGGTCGGCGACTCGGGATTGGCCTCGCAGGTAAACTCAACGGGGGCGCACCACGCACGAATACGACGCGCCAGCTCTACCAGGCGCTCCCCCGCCAGCGACGGCGTACCGCCGCCAACATAGACGGTGCGAATCTGGTCGAGGGCCCCAGCCTTGCCAAAAGCATCGAGGCGCGCGTACAACTGCTCAAAATAGGAATCGAGCGCGGCATCCAAATCACACGAAGCAAAGCTGCGCGAGTCGAAGTCGCAGTAGCGGCACTTTTGGGCACAGAACGGCACGTGCACGTACAGCGCGGTAACGGCCACCCTTAAGCCTCCAGCGGATGAGGAGGCACCGATTCGCCGGCGGCAAGGGCAGCCTCGCAGGCCACCACATCGCGCTCGATCTCATCGACCAGCGCCATAAACTCCTCGTAACTGGAACAGCGCACCACATGGGCACGCCAAGCGGCGGCATGGGGCATGCCTTTTAAGTACCAGCTTGCGTACGTGCGGGCACGCGACATGAGCGGCAGGAGCTCATGCGTCAGCGTTAGGTGCTCACGCAGGGCGTCCAGGCGCTCGACGGAGCTGCGCGCCGGCACCGACGTGCCATCGAGCGCAAGGGCGCGAGCATCGCCGAACACCCACGGATTGCCGTAGATGCCGCGCGCGATAAACACCGCGCTGGCACCCGAGCCTTGCAGATGCTCAGCAGCGGCCTCGGCCGAGAACACATCGCCCGAACCGATCACGGGAATCTCGACGGCATCGGCCACCTCATCGACGACCGACCAATCGGCCTGGCCCGTGTAGAGCTGCGTGGCGCAACGACCATGCACGGCGACTGCGGCAGCCCCTGCGCCCTCAAGCATCTGGGCAAATGTCGCGGCATTGCGGTCCTCGGCATAAAAGCCCTTGCGGATCTTTACGGTCACGGGCACGTGCGCCGCGCCCACCGTGGCCTCGACGATCTTCTCCGCCAGGTCGGGCGTGCGCATGAGCGCCGAGCCCTCGCCCTTGGTGACAACCTTGCGGGCAGGACAGGCCATGTTGATATCGATGAGCGACAGGCGATCGCCCACACGCTCCTCGACGGCGGCGACGGCACTCGCAAACTGATCGGGCTTGGAGCCAAAGAGCTGCACGCAAATCTGCTGCTCCTCGTCGGCCGGTAGCACCAGGCGCCAGGTCTTGTTGCTGGCATAGGCAAGGCCCGCCACGCTCACCATCTCGCTGTAGGCAAGGTTGGCACCGCGGCGGCGGCACATGATGCGGTAGGCAGGGTCGGTCACGCCCGCCATGGGAGCCATAAGGAACGGCTGCTCGGCATAGGCGCCCAGCAGCCGCTTGCTGTATTCGGAAAGCGCCATAGACCTACTCGTCCACCTTGAGGATCGCCATAAAGGCCTCCTGAGGGACCTCGACCGAGCCGATGGCCTTCATGCGCTTCTTGCCCTCTTTCTGCTTCTCGAGCAGTTTGCGCTTACGCGAGATATCGCCGCCGTAACACTTGGCAAGCACGTCCTTGCGCCGCGCTTTGACGGTGGAACGGGCAATGATCTTGTTGCCGATGGCACCCTGGATGGGCACCTCGAACAGCTGACGCGGAATAATCTCCTTGAGCTTGTCGCATAGGCCGCGGGCAAGACCGTAGGCCTTGTCCTTGTGGACGATAAACGACAGCGCGTCCACCTCGTCGCCCGAAAGCAAGATGTCGAGCTTAACGAGCTCGGAGGGACGGTACTCGTTGAACTCATAGTCGAGCGAGGCATAGCCCTTGGTGCGGCTCTTGAGCTGATCAAAGAAGTCCAGGATGAGCTCGGCGAGCGGCATGTCAAAGCGCATCTCGACCGATTTGCTCGTGAGATGGATCATGTCAGTTGTAATGCCGCGGTGCTCGATAGCGAGCTGCATGACGGCACCCGTATACTCGGGCGGGCAGATGATCTTAGCCTTGAGGTAGGGTTCCTCGATACGCTCGATGCGCGTGGCCTCGGGAAGATCCTGCGGGCTACGGACATCAATCATCTCGCCGTCAGTCTTGTAGACGTGATAGTCCACCGAGGGGCTCGTGGCAATGAGGTCCAAGTTGAACTCGCGCTCCAGGCGTTCCTTGACGACCTCCATGTGCAGCAGGCCCAGGAAGCCCACGCGGAAGCCAAAGCCGAGCGCCACCGAGGTCTCGGGCTCCCACACCAACGACGGGTCGTTGACGTGCAGCTTATCGAGTGCGTCACGCAGGTTCTCGTAGTCCTTGTTATCGATCGGGAACAGGCCCGTATAGACCATGGGCTTGGCCTCGCGGTAACCAGGAAGCGGCTCGGGGCAGGGGTTCGACGCCCAGGTAAGGGTGTCGCCCACGCGAACGGCCTCGGGGTCCTTCAGGCCCGTGACCACGTAGCCGACCTCGCCAACCGTCAGCGCGTCAACCGGGGTCTCGGCAGGACGCTTGACACCCACGCCGTCGACCAAAAAGTCGCCCTCTGCCTGCATCATGCGCAGGGTATCGCCCTTTTTGATGGAGCCGTCAAAGACGCGCACCGTGGCCACCACGCCGCGATACTCGTCAAAGTACGAATCCAGAATGAGCGCTTTGAGCGGAGCATTTGCATCGCCCTTAGGCGGAGAGATCAAAAAGACGATGGACTCTAGCAGATCGTGAATACCCTCGCCGGTCTTGCCCGACACGCACACGGCATCATCGGCGGGAATCGCCAGGTCATCCTCGATCTCGGTCTTGACCTCGTCGGGATGGGCCGAGGGCAGGTCAATCTTGTTGATGGCAGGAACAATATCCAGATTGGCGTTCATAGCGAGCGTCGCGTTGGAGACGGTCTGCGCCTCGACGCCCTGCGTGGCGTCGACAACGAGCACCGCGCCCTCACAGGCTGCCAGCGAGCGCGAGACCTCGTAGGTAAAGTCAACGTGGCCCGGCGTATCGATCAGGTTGAACTGATACGTCTCGCCATCGTCGGCGTCATAGGAAACGCGGACGGCATTGGACTTGATCGTAATGCCGCGCTCGCGCTCGATATCCATGGTGTCGAGCAGCTGCGACTCCATGTCGCGCTCGTCGACGGTATGGGTGAGCTCGAGAATGCGGTCACTGATCGTGGACTTGCCATGGTCGATGTGCGCAACGATTGAGAAGTTGCGGATGTGGGAAATGTCAATTGAAGTATTCATGCGGACTATCTTACCCGAGCGGTACAAAAAATGGAGCCTGTTCCATAAAACAGGCTCCATTTATGCGCGTAATCTGTGTGGTGTGAAATTTACAACTTAGGCGTTGATGCTGTTCACGAGCTTGGCAAGACCGGACTTGCGGTTGGAAGCCTGGTTCTTGTGGATAACATGCTTGGCGGCAGCCATGTCGAGACGCTTGGTGACGGTCTTGAGGGCAGCCTGGGCCTTCTCGGCGTCGCCCTCGGCGACGGCGGACTGGACGTGCTTGGTCAGCGTCTTGAGCTCGGACTTGACAGCCTTGTTACGCATGCGAGCTGCCTCATTGGTGCGGATACGCTTCTTCTGAGACTTGATGTTTGCCACTTCTGGAGTTCCTTTCGAGTTCCTTGCAAAAAATGTATGACACCTCTGAGACACGGTGAGGTCATGCAAGCGCCTACTATAGCACGCTCCCCCTCAAAGGGATAGAACGAATTTGTCAAATAGGCAGGTATCATCACGATTTTCTCAAGATGTTCGTAATCCAGAGCAAAAGCGCGGTCTGAGAATCGGCCGAACCCTTCAGCGCGAGCTCCACATCGACCGCGCCCTCGAGCGCGGCAACGAGCTCTGCCATCGAAAAGCGACGTGCCCAGGTCAGGTGATTCTTGACCTGCCAGGACTGGAGCTTGAGCGTTGCGGCCAGCTCACGACCCTGTCCGCGCGCATCGAGCGCCTTGGCGACGATAAGCTCGCGGATGCGGCCGCACAGCAATGTGTAAGTCCACACGTAGCTCTTGGCGGGCAGTAGATTGAAGAGCTCGAGCGAGCGTCGCATGTCACGGGCCGAGACCGCATTGAGAAAGTCCCAGGGTTGAACCTCGGCCGTACGTACAATCCAGCGCTCAACGTCGGCAAGCTCAATCTGGGGCGCCTCGACCATCTGGGCAAGCTTAGCCAAGTCGTTATCGAGCATGCGAGTGTTTTCACCCGAACGCGAGACGAGTTCCTCGGCGGCCGCCGTCGAGATCGACTTGCCGTGCTGCGTCGCCATCTGCTGCACGCGGCGCGGTAGCTCCCAGCGCTTGGTGCCGGAGCAATCGATCACGGCCTTCTTGTCGATCTTGGCAATCGCCTTATACAGGCGCGTATTCTTGGCAAGCGAGTCGGCGATGAAGAGGCAGACCGTTGTGGGGCTGGGGCTCGCAAGGTATTCGACAAGCGGCTCCGAAACTGCCTTGGCGAGCTTTGAGCAGCCGTCAAGGATTACCAGGCGAAACTCGCTGCCCATCGGAAAGGTGTTAAGCGATCCGATAATGGACTCGATATCGGGGTCCTTGGTCATGTCGCGCTCGTCGAGGTTGAACTCGACCATACCCGACTTTTCCAGACGCGCTTTCATACGCGAGACGGCATGGTCGCGTTTGACCCCGTCGGTACCGACGATCAGATATGCCGGCAGCAGACCGGTTTCGGACATTGCGCTCCCCTCCCACAGGCCTTCGTATTCGCTCCGTGCCATTCTAGCCCAGGGCCCCACAACACGCCAACGACGTCGTCACAGTCGCTGGCATCGCATCGCAAAGCCATTCGCAGTCGGCGTGACGGTAATGTCGCCATGTTCGATGGTGCACGCGAACACACCGCCCGCCTCCTTCACGGCATCGATGCAGGCATCGGACGGATGGCCGTATCGATTCCCCTCGCCCGCACTCGCGAGGGAAAGCTCGGGCTTCAGGACGTCCAGCAACTCACCATCGACTGAAACCTTGGAGCCGTGATGCCCAAGTTTAAGGACATCGATATCCCCCACCTCCTGCACGAATTCCCGTTCTTGGTCGAGCTCGGCATCACCAGTGAGAAGTATTCGCAGGCCCTTGCCTTCCTGAACATAAGAGAGAAGCAGGACAAGCGAGTCCTCATTTCCCTCGCCAT
>CABUZD010000123.1 GCA_902495945.1 uncultured Collinsella sp. | reverse complement strand
GGCCGCCTTCCTGGCCTCGACATCATGCTTCACCCTCAAATCAACGCGCATAAAGAAAGCCTCCCATTTCTCATGTCCAAGAAATGGGAGGCAGTTCAATGGGAGATCGGGCTTTCAAGGCTCAGTTAAACCAAACTTGCGCGGTCAAATGACCCGCAGATTACATCTGCTCGGGCGCGGAAACGCCAACGAGGGTGAGCACCAGAGCGAGCGTCACGCGGACGGCGTCGCAAGCGGCCAGACGGGCGCGCGAAAGCTCGGGGTCGACGGGACGGCCCTCGCTCGGCAGAACCTGGCAGGCAGCGTAGAAGCTGTGGAAGTCGCCGGCGAGCTCCTCGGCAAAGTGCGTCAGACGGAACGGGGCGCGGTCGCGAGCGCAGCTGGCGATGAGGTCGGTGAGCTCGTTGAGCTTACGCGAAAGGGCGAGCTCGGTCGGATCGGTCAGCAGCGAGTAATCGACGTTCTCACCGATGGCCTTGGCAGCGACGGCCTTCATGCCCATCTCGTCAGCCTGCTCGGGCGTAACGTCAGCGGCACGGCGCAGGATGGAGCACACGCGGGCGTGAGCGTACTGCACGTAGTACACCGGGTTGGAGTTGTCGCGCTTCTTGACGGCCTCGATATCGAAGTCGACCATCTGGTTGGAGCTCTTGGAGATGAGCGTGTAGCGAGCGGCGTCGGAGCCGACCTCGTCGACGAGCTCCTGCAGGGTCACCATGGTGCCCTTGCGCTTGGACATACGGACGGGCTTGCCGTTGCGCAGCAGGTTGACGAGCTGGCCCAGCAGAACCTCGAACTTGCCGGGGTAACCCAAGGCATCGCAGACGCAGCGGACGCGCTCGATGTAGCCATGGTGGTCGGCACCCCAGATGTCGATGACGTGGTCAACGCGCTGGAACTTATCCCAGTGATAGGCAACGTCGGAAGCAAAATAGGTGTACTCGCCGTCGGACTTGATCAGGACGCGGTCCTTGTCGTCGCCCAGATCGGTGGAACGGAACCACAGGGCGCCGTCCTTGGTGTAGAGGTAGCCCATCTTGTCGAGCTTCTCGAAAGCGCGGTCGACGGCGGAGGTGCCGGCGGTCTCGCCCTCGGCGTCCTTCACATACAGCGAGCGCTCGGAGAACCAGCGGTCGAAGTCGCAATTGACGGCGTGGCAGAGGTCGCGCATGTTGTCGACCATCTTCACATAGCCGCGCTCGCGGAAGCTCTCCATGCGCTCCTGCGGATCGGCCTCGACCCACTTGTCGCCGTCGGTGCGCCAGAACTCGGCGGCCTCGTCGATGATGTAATCGCCGCCGTAGGAGTCCTTGCCCAGAGTCTCGGCAAAGTTGTCCTGGTAAGGATGGGTCTCGGGATGCTCGTCGTTCTCATCGACGACGAAGGCGTCACGGTCGGCGATCAGCAGCTTGTGGGCCTCGTCGATATCCACGCCCTGCTTGGCGATGATGTCGGCGAGCTGCATATAGCGCGTGCTGATGGAGTTGCCGAAGGTGTTCATCTGAGAGCCGTGGTCATTGATGTAGAACTCACGCTGGATGTCGTAACCGGCGTGGTCCATAACGCGGCAGAGGGAGTCGCCCAGCGCGGCCCAGCGGCCGTGACCAATGTGCATGGGGCCGACGGGGTTGGCGGAGACGAACTCGACCTGGGTCTTCAGGCCGCCACCGACGTTGGACTTAGCGAAGTCCATACCCTTCTCGCGGGCCTCGCCAAAGATGGCGTTCTTAACGGCGACGGAGAGGTAGAAGTTGATGAAGCCGGGGCCGGCGATCTCGACCTTCTCGATTGCGGGGTCCTCGGGCATATGGGCAACGACGGCCTCGGCGATCTTGCGCGGGGCACAGTGAGCCAGCTTGGCGGACTTCAGGGCCATGGTGGAGGTCCACTCGCCATGAGAAGTGTCAGCCGGGCGCTCGATGGCGCAATCGTCAAGTTCAAATGCGGAAAGGTCGCCGGCCTCCTGGGCCGCAGCAAGCGCAGCGCGTACCAGCTCTTCAATCTTCTCGGGCATAGATCCTCCTTGTGTTAAAGCCCCCGAGCTCTTGGTCACTCGTAGGGCAAAAGCCAGAGTTTGTAGCACTCTATCACAAGCGGTAGCTACTGTCGCAGGGTAAAGCTCATAGATATTGCATATGCACAAAAATGACTACCGCTCTTGCGCGGCTGTACAAAGTTGACGGTTTGCCTGCAGTTTATACACGTTCTGGAAATGCATAAACATATGCATGAACCGCTCAGAGTATCGAATACTCTTACCTATCAAAGTTGTGTGCTTTTCCTGCATAAAGTAAGGGTTTGCGCACGTCAGCGTGTTATTCTAGACATACGTAAATTCGTATAAGTTGGAGGTAGCATGTTCTCAATCGGTCAACACGTCATTCATCCGGGTCAGGGAGTCTGCACCGTCGTCGGTTTTAGGGACGACACACCACAGCCCATGCTGCTGCTCGAGACCAAGCAGGGACATGCGCAGACGATCCTCATGTACCCCGTGGCGCAGGCCGACCGTTTGCACGCCGCCATCTCTCAGCAAGATGCCGAGCACCTGCTGAGCCACTACGACGAGCTGGAGTGCGACACCTTTACCGAGCGCAACAGCTCGCTTGAGGAGACACACTTTAAGCAGCAGCTCAAGCTGGGCGCGCCCGAGACGGTCCGCGTGGCAAAGACCATGATGCACCGCATTCGCCAGGCCGAGGAAGCTGATAAAAAACCCAGCTCCTACTACATGCGCGTACTCAAGGAAGCCAAGCGCCGCTCCATCGAGGAGTTCGCAGTGGCCTTGGGCGTCACCGAGGAGGACGCCGAAGCCCGCCTAGCCCAAGCCGCCCTCAACTAACCCACCCGCGCCAAAAACCACCACAAAGGGGACAAGCACCTTTGTGGTGGTTTTCTTGTTCTAGTAGTATTCATTCTTATCGATACCCACGAGCACAAGGAGTCTCCTATGGCAGAGCCGCTTACCGCCGGAATTACCCGCGACCGCGCGTTCGAACTGCTCAACGAGCACAACAAGGACCCGTTCCACATCACCCATGGCGAGACGGTCGAGGGCACTATGCGCTACTTTGCGCGCGAGTTCGACCCCGAGAACGAGGAGTTTTGGGGCATCGTCGGTCTGCTGCACGACCTGGATTGGGAGGAGCATGAGGACGACCCCATGAACCACACCATCTATGCTGCCGAGATTCTTGAGGGCGATGGTGCGTCTCCCGAGCTCATTCGCGCCATCCAGACGCACACGTCCGACTTCAACACCTCGCTGCCCAAGCCCGAGCTGCAGATGGAAAAGATCCTGTTTGCCTGCGATGAGCTCACCAGCCTGATCGGCGCTGCCGTCATCATGCGCCCGAGCAAGAGCGTTATGGACTTTACGACCAAGTCGCTCAAGAAGAAGTTCAAGGACAAGCGTTTTGCCGCCGGCTGCTCGCGCGACGTGATTTCGCAGGGCGCCGAGATGTTGGGTTGGGAGCTCCCCGAGCTCTTCGACCGTACCATCGCGGCCATGCAGTCCTTCGCCCCCGACCGCGATACCTTCCAGGCTTAATCGCCCACGCCACCTAAAACCACCACAAAGGGGACAGGCACCTTTGTGGTGGTTTTTGTTTGCGCGGGCGTTAGGGGCGGACCTGGCCGGTGCCTCGGAGCTTGTATTTGTAAGTGGTGAGGGCCTCGGCGGCGAAGGGGCCGCGGGCGTGGAGCTTTTGGGTCGAGATGCCGATCTCGGCGCCCAGGCCAAACTCGCCGCCGTCAGTGAAGCGCGTGCTGGCGTTGGCGTACACGGCCGAGGCATCGACCGCATCCAGGAAGCGCTCGCAAGCATCCGTGTCCTCGGCAACGATGGCCTCGGAGTGCATCGTGCCGTAGCGGTTGATGTGTGCGATGGCCTCGTCCTCGCTTGCCACGACCTTCACGCTCATCTCGAGCGCCAGGTACTCGCGACCCCAGTCCTCCTCAGTCGCGGCGACGTAGTCATCGCCCTCGGCAAGCCCGGCGTCGGCGCATGCGGCGCACGCGGCCTCGTCGCCGTGAATGAGCACGCCGTGGTCATGCAGCACGGCCACGACCGCGGGCAAAAACGCATCGGCCACAGCACGGTCGACCAGCAGCGACTCGGCGGCATTGCACACGCCTACGCGCTGGGTCTTGGCATTAACGATAATGTTGAGCGCTTTATCAAAGTCGGCGGATTCATGCACGTAGATGTGGCAGTTGCCCGTACCCGTCTCGATCACCGGCACGAGCGACTCGCGCACGCAGCGCTGGATCAGGCCTGCACCGCCACGTGGAATGAGCACATCGACGATGCCGCGGAGCTTCATGAGCTCGCCGGTGGCTTCGCGGTCGGTGGACTCGATCATCGACACGGCCTCGCGCGGGAAGCCCTTGGCCTCGAGCGCATCGGCCAGCAGCTCCGCGATCATGGCACACGAGTGATAGGCCAGCGAGCCGCCGCGCAGAATGCAGGCGTTGCCGGTACGGATGCAGATGCCTGCGGCGTCGGCCGTCACGTTGGGGCGCGCCTCGTAGACCATAGCGACCAGGCCCAGCGGCACACTCACACGGGTCAGGTCCACGCCACTTGCAAGCACGCGGTGGTCGAGCACGCGACCCACGGGATCGGGCAGCTCGGCGAGCTTTTCCAGGCCGGCGGCCATGCCCTCGACGCGCTCGGGCGTCAGCAGCAGGCGATCGAGCAGTCCGGCCGAGGTGCCCGCATCGCGCGCGGCGGACATATCGAGCTCGTTGGCGGCGACGATGGAGTCGACACCGTTGCGCAGTGCTGCGGCCATGGCGCGCACGGCCTCCTGGCGCTGCTCATCGCTCGCCGTGGCAAGCGAGGCCGACGCTGCCTTGGCGGCAACGGCAAGATCGTGGACATACGTGGCTATATCGACCGACATGGGCGGCCCTTTCTCCTAGAAGTTTGCAACCATGGTAGCCGATTTGCGCATGGCCTCGCCCGCGGCGGTAGAATTGGTCAACCCGAAACACCGCAACGAACGGAAGACTCACATGGCCCTCATCACTTCGTACCACGTCCCCGGCCTTTATGTCGAGGACCACAGCATCGACGTCCCCCTTGACTGGCGCGGCCTGGAGCCGATGCTCCTGGCCGTCGGCAGTACCATGCGCCGCGGCGCTATGCCGGCACCAATCGCCGGCGCGCCCGAGAGCATCAAGCTCTTCTACCGCGTGGTTTGCGCGCCCGACCGCATCAACGACGATCTGCCGCTGCTCCTGTTTTTGCAGGGCGGCCCCGGCGGCGAGAGCCCGCGTCCGCTGTCGCCCACAAGCGACGGCTGGATCGAGGAGGCCGTCAAGCACTTCCGCGTCGTCCTGCCCGACCAGCGCGGCACCGGGCGCAGCAGC
>CABUZD010000122.1 GCA_902495945.1 uncultured Collinsella sp. | reverse complement strand
TCTGCACGCGGTTGGCCATGTCGGTCTTTTGCTGCAGGTTGGTCTTGATACTCTGACGCGTCTTTTCGGCGTTCTCGCGCGAGCGCTTGTTGATGAGCACCTGTTCCATGATCTTGTTGGCGGCGTCTTTGTTCTCGATCAGGTAGGTCGAGAGGCGCTCCTTAAAGAATGCCGTCATGGCCTGCTGGATAAAGCGGTTATTGATGGCCTTCTTGGTCTGGTTTTCGTAGGACGTCTGGGTGGAGAAGCAGTTGGTCACCAGCACCAGACAGTCCTGGACGTCCTGCCACTTAATACCGCTCTCGTTTTTGTTGTATTTGCCCTGTTGCTTAATGTAGGCATCGATGGCGCTGGTCAGAGCACTACGGGCCGCCTTCTGGGGTGAGCCGCCGTTCTCGAGCCACGATGAGTTGTGGTAGTACTCCTGCATCATGAAGGTGCGCGAGAAGCACATGCACGCGGTAATCTTGACGTTGTAATCGGGCAGGTCCTCGCGATCGCGACCGCGACGGTCGGCCTCGATAAAGAAGGGCTCGGTGAGGTAGTCGGTACCGACCTTCTCGAGCACGTAGTCCTCGATGCCCTTGGGGTAGCAAAAGTCCTCTTCGGAAAACTCGCCATCGTCGCCCTCAATGCGCAGGCGGAAGGTCACGTTGGCGTTGACCACCGCCTGACGGCGCATGGTCTCGCGATACCAATCGTGGGGAATGCTGATGGAGGTAAAGACCTCAAGATCGGGGCGCCACTTGATAGTGGTGCCGGTGCGGTTCTCGTCGCTGGGCTCAATCTCGAGTGCCTTCTTCTTGGCGCCGACGACCTTGCCCTTTTTAAAGTGCAGAGAGTACTTGTTGCCGTCGCGCCAAACCGTGACGTCCATGTACTCGGAGGCGTACTGAGTCGCGCAGGAGCCCAGGCCGTTGGTGCCGAGCGAGAAGTCGTAGTCGCCGCCTTGGTTGTTGTTATATTTGCCGCCGGCGTAGAGCTCGCAAAAGACGAGCTCCCAGTTAAAGCGCTTCTCGGAAGGGTTCCAGTCGAGCGGGCAGCCACGGCCATTGTCCTCTACCTGGATAGAGCCATCGCGAAAGGCGGTAAGGGTGATGAGCTTGCCGTAGCCCTGGCGCGCCTCGTCAACGGCGTTGGACAGGATCTCGAAGGCAGCGTGTGCACAGCCATCGAGTCCGTCTGAGCCAAAGATGACGGCGGGGCGCAGGCGTACGCGCTCCTCGTCCTTGAGCTGACGAATACTGTCGTTACCATAGTTTGCGGTGTTTTTTGCCATGCTCGCCCTCTCGATGCTCCTTTGCTGCGTTTTAGTCATATAGATAGTCAAGGTAGCATAGCCCAGCCCTTGGGCGATTCCAGCCAACACGAAATCCATCGAACAATCGTTCGGAGTATATAGACTGATAATACGATATTGGAAAAAATAGCTGAATGAAATCAATAGATATTTGATTTCATTTATTAGAACCTCATATATACTAAACAAAAACGAATCAGAAGAGCTTTTATTTAATAGAACGGTGATGATATGAAGATTATCGAACGTCCTCAATATATGGAAGCGCTTCTTGGCGCTAAGGGAACGCCGGACATCAAGGTTATTACCGGCATTCGTAGGTGCGGCAAATCTGTTCTACTGGAAGCTCTTGCCGATCGCATTCGTGAGGCCGACCCTGATGCCAATATTATCCGCATCAATTTCAATCTCCTCGAATTCGAGGAGCTAACGGATTATCGAGCATTGCATCGCTACGTTGAGGAAAGCTATTGCGAGGGCCTCGATAACATTGTGATGATCGATGAGGTGCAAACTTGCGTTGGGTTCGAAAAAGCGGTCAATAGCCTTCATGCATCGGGTAAATACGATATCTACGTTACTGGCTCCAACGCATTCTTGCTTTCGAGTGACTTGGCGACGCTTTTTCGCGGGCGGACATATGAGGTCGAAGTATTTCCGTTCTCCTTGCTTGAGTTTTCGACATATCACGGAATTCACAACCCGGACGAAGCGCTTGACCGATATTTGAGAGAGGGCGGAATGCCTGGCTCGTATTTGTATCCTAGCGAGCGAGCTCGCTATCGATATATTGCGAACGTGCTAGATGTCTTGGTTTTGCGTGATGTGGAAGAAAAGCATGGAGTTCGTAACAAAGTGCAACTAGAACGTGCATGCGATTTCCTAATGGACAATATCGGTAACATATCTTCTGTTAGTGGGATTGCGGCTGCACTGGATGCTGCCGGAACGCGCGTTTCCGTGGCAACGCTCGCCCAGTACCTCGGATTTTTATGCCAGGCCTTTGCGTTCTATCGAGTGCGCCGCTATGACGTAGGCGGTAAAAAGTACCTCGCTTCGGGTGATAAATACTATTTATCGGATCATGCAATCAGATACGCAAAACTTGGAACTAAAAAACTCGACTTCGGGCATGTATATGAAAATATGGTCGCTTTAGAGCTCCTAAGACGCGGTTGGGAAATCTATATCGGGGTGCTTTATAAGAAGGAAATCGACTTCGTGGCAATTCGTCGCGATGAGCGAGTGTATATCCAAGTTAGCGATGACATTTCGCGTCAGGAAACCTTTGAGCGCGAAGTGGCACCTCTGCTTGCGATACGTGATGCGTATCCCTAGATGGTCATTGCGCGAACAAAGCACGAGGCTGTTGATTATGAGGGGATTAAGGTGGTCGACCTCGCCCGATGGCTGATGGGGGAGGGGTCGGATGTCGAATAGCGGGCGGTGGACGCCTATCTAAATCATTGCGCTGCTCGGGCGCCTTGAGGGTCTTCTTAATAATGCGGGTGAGCCCACGCTCCTTACCGATGAATTCCACTTACTCGTTTCTGCCCGATTAAGTTTGAAGACGGATGAGCCCGCTTCATTTTGTTTGCGGCTGGATACGTTTGCCGAAAAGTGCCGCGTGGATGGCTCAAATCGAACATTGGGACAGGCGTCTCATTTTATGGGCCGAGGGCGTGCGTATACGAGTCTTTTTGGTCCATAGGGGATGCTGGGCGGTTGCTAGTTGGGCCACGGGTCACTTCGCCGGCGCTGCTTCTTGCCATACGCTCATAGTGGAAGCCGATGCCACGGAGTCGACTTGCGATTCGGGCAACGGATGAGCGGCAAGCCGAAAGGAGCGGTGAGGATGATGAAGCCCGTGACAAGGAAGCTGCTGTTAGGAATTCCCACCGTGACGCTTTCGGCCGTGCTGGCTTGCACCCTTGCCGGTTGCGGCGGAAATGCGCCGAGTGGCTCGGCTGGCAGCTCAGGCGGCGGCAGTGCTCCCGTAGGGAAGAAGTCCTATGATTCGCAGACGGTCGAGGTGGCAGGCATTACCTATGAGTCGGTAGCCCACGGTACGTTCTATCGCGGCGACGCTAAGCTGCAGGACGGCTTTTACCTGCACGTCAAGATCACCAACAACAATGCAAAGAACAGGACGTTTAGCTCCTTTAACGTGCATGCTGCCCAGGGCGATCTTGAGGCAGGCGACCCGTTGTTTACTTCCGGCAAGGCGGCCGTGCTCGATTACGTTGCAAGCGAGGCTCCCGATGAGCTTCACGAGGGCATCGATCTTTCCGAGAGGCCAGATATCGGTCCGGGCGAGACTGTTGAGTACGTGTATTTCTGGGCGCCCAAGACGGCGTACTACGGGCCCATCACTGTCGAGTTCGTAGATGCTTACGCCCCCGCCAAGAATCATGAGGCCATGCACTTTGATACCACGGGGTGCGAGACCAAGGAGTTCAAGGCGGCCGGCGGTGTGGCCGATTCTGGTGACGCGGCCAATATGACCGGCATCGATTGCGCATCGTACAGTATCGAGGCCGCCGATGGGTACACGCTGGATTCGTCCAACGAAGAGCACGAAAAGGCAGACTTCTTCCACGACGAGACTGGAGGACGCCTGCACATCAGTATCTTCCCGCGTTCGCCGGAGGAAGAGGTTGCAAGCCTGGAGCGGGTCTATGAAGGCAAGGAGACAACAACCGACCAGGTCGAGTACAACGGCATAACGTGGCTGCGCTTTACCGGTCCCGACAACGGCCATACGCTGTTTGCGACGGCTCCCGCAACGGGTGAAACCGTCCGCGTGTCGATTGGCTGGAAGATCGATTGGGACGCCGCCGTGCCCATGATGGAGGCGCTAAAGCTCAAGTAGCGCTGTGATTCCCATGTCAGGCGACTCAGGGCTGGCTCCGAGTTATCGGGGCCAGCCCTTTTTGGTGCTCGATGAGCAGGGCCAGTGCCTCGCGCGGTTTCGGGTACAGCGGGGTACCGTGCGCGCAATGACGAATATGATTTCCATAATGACAGATATAGTTGACACCTTCTGATAGATGCAATATATTTCTGCCATGTTGCAACGGATATCTGTCCATTACTACGAAAGGAACTCCATGCCGGGCAAAAAGAACCTACGCATGAAGGCGGCACGCGCGGCGGTTGGCCTTTCGCAAGCTGACTTGGCCGAGGCCGTGGGCGTTACGCGCCAGACCATCGGCCTGATCGAGGCGGGCGGCTACAACCCCACGCTCAATTTGTGCGTGGCAATCTGTAAAGCGCTACGCGTTACGTTGAACGACTTGTTTTGGGAAGACGAGAGCGACGTCGACCCTGACGCTCTTTAGGAGTCCGCTATGAAATTTGAAGATTTAAAGCTCGTGCAAAAGTGGCGTGAATATGCCGGTCCAAAGGATGAGCGCCTGGAGGCTGAGAGCGCGAAGATCTACAAGATTGGTTTCGTGCTGCTTTCGTTTGGCATGTTGATGATCTTTTTCTACCAGTTTATAGCTCGACAGGTTGCGTGGGTTCACAGCGACGCCAGTGAAATGCCGCATGGCTTTGCAACGCCGTTCGAGGCAGCCATGTATTTGTGGCTCGTTCTCGTGATGTTGATTTGCGCAGGACTGCAAACGCGGAAGGGCTATGTCGATACCAATCGTTTTGGGCAAACCGAGCATCTTCCTGTTGGATATTTCCTGCTTGTCAGCGGCCTTAGCGGCGCCGCGTTCGCGCTTGTTATTGCTGCAATGCGCTGTATCGCTGAGGCGCAGATCGTACCGCTCGAAAGCGTCTTTTGGTTGGCGAACCTGGCCACGGGCGTGTTCTGCGGTGCGACGATTTTCGCGGCTACGTTTGCTGCCCTGTGCGCAACGTTTTTCACGGCGAAAAGACGCCGTGCCAAGCTCGAGGCAGAACTCGACTCCACTGACGATATCTAATGCGTAATGGGCTGGCTCTGGGTTATCAGAGCCAGCCCCTTTTGGTGTTCGATGGGCAGGGTCAGCGCTGTTCGCAAAAGTAACTAGGAGCTAGCGAGGCCTATCCGAATTGGCCTCATTGGCGGTATCGCTTTCGAGCGCCGTGCGGCGGGCGCTGTAGGCGACGAGGCCGGCGCCAGCCGCGGCGAGTGCTGCTGCGGCTGCGGTTAGGGGAGCGTTGGCATCGCCCGTGCCCGCAAGCGCGCC
>CABUZD010000121.1 GCA_902495945.1 uncultured Collinsella sp. | reverse complement strand
GCGGCTCGCGAACGCGGGGGCATCCGTGGAAGGCGCCACCGGCGCGGCATCGCCTTGCTCGTAGGCCTCGCCCGCGGCCGTGGCCTCGGCCAAACGCTCGGCCTCCTGGTCCTTGAGCGCTGCCATGAGCGAGCGGATGCGGATGCGCGCGGCGCCCAGGTTGGACACCTCGTCGATCTTGAGCACGGTGTAGATCTTGCCGCTGGCCTCAAGGATTTCCTGCACCTGGTCGGTGGTCAGAGCGTCCAGGCCGCAGCCGAAGGAATTGAGCTGGATCAGGTCCAGGTCGTTGCGCATCGTCACAAAACGTGCGACGGCGTACAGGCGGCTGTGGTACATCCACTGGTCGACGACGCGAATCGGACGCTCGGGCTTCACCAGGTGCGCAAGCGAATCCTCGGTAAAGACCGCAAAGCCAAAGCTCGAGATAAGCTCGGGCAGGGCATGGTTGATCTCGGGGTCGTTATGGTAGGGACGACCGGCGAGCACGATGCCGTGACCGCCGTGGTCCTCGACCCACTTAAGAGCCTCCTCGCCCATAGTCTGGATGTCCTCGTGGAAACGCGCATCGGCCTCAAAGGCAGCGTTGACGGCGGCATCGACCTCGGAGCGCGTGATCTTGGGTCCACGCACGCGACCGCGACCGGCCTCGGCATCGGCCACACGGTCGACGGCGAGCACCTGGTACAGACGGCGCTTGAGCTCGGTCTTATCGTGATAGGGCACAAACGGGTACAGGAACTCGATGTTCTGCTCGCGGATCTCGTCGATGTTGAGCGCCAGCGCCGTGGGATAGCTCATGACGATGGGGCAGTTGTAACAGTTGCCGGCGGTCGGATCCTCCTTGCGCTCCCAGCGCACGCACGGCATCCAGATGAAGTCGACGTCACGGTCGATGAGGTTCATCACGTGGCCGTGGCTCATCTTGGCCGGATAGCACACGCTCTCGGACGGCATGGACTCGATGCCCGCCTGGTAGGTCTTCTTGCTCGACTGGTCGGACAGCTGCACGCTAAAGCCTAGGCGCGTAAAGAACGCGTGCCAGAAGGGATAGTTCTCGTACATGTTGAGTGCGCGCGGGATGCCGACAGTGCCGCGCGGGGCCTCGTCGGGACTCAGGACCTCACGGTTAAAGAGCAACTCGTTTTTCTTTTTGAAGAGGTTAGGGGCCTCGGTCTTTTGCTTTTTGTGGCCGGCACCCTTCTCGCAGCGGTTGCCGGTAATGAAGCGCCTACCGCCGCCAAAATCGTTGACGGTGAGCTGGCAGTTGTTGGAGCAACGGCCGCAGCGGACGTGCTTTTGCGTCACGGTAAGGTGCGCGATGTCCTCGGCCGAAAGGATGGTCGAGGTGCCGTCGGCGCCGGCGCGATCGCGGGCGAGCAGGGCCGCACCGTAGGCGCCCATGCAGCCGGCGATGTCGGGACGCACGGCATGAACGCCGGTGAGCTGCTCAAACGCACGCAGCGTGGCATCGGACATAAAGGTGCCGCCTTGGACGATCACCTGGCTGCCGATCTCCTTGGGGTCGCGCAGCTTAATGACCTTGAACAGGGCATTCTTAATGACGGAATAGGACAGGCCGGCCGCGATGTCGCCCACCGTGGCGCCTTCCTTTTGCGCCTGCTTGACGCGCGAGTTCATAAAGACCGTGCAGCGGCTGCCTAGGTCGACGGGGGCCTTAGCATGGATGGCAGCATCGGCGAACGCGCGCACGTCCATGTTCATAGACACAGCGAAGCTCTCGATAAAGCTGCCGCAACCCGACGAGCAAGCCTCGTTGAGCATGATGTGCTCGATGACGCCGTCCTTGACGCGCAGGCACTTCATGTCCTGGCCGCCAATGTCCAGAATGAACTCGACGCCGGGCAGGAACGCCTTGGCACCGCGCAGGTGCGCGACGGTCTCGATCTCGCCGGAATCGGCCTTGAGGGCCTCGATGAGCAGTGCCTCGCCGTAGCCCGTGGTGGTCACGTGGCCGATGGTGCAGCCGGCGGGGATGTGGTTGTAGAAATCGGCCATGATGACCTTGGCCGTGCCCAGGATGTCACCGTTGTTGTTGCCGTACCAGGTGTGCAACAGCTGGCCGTCCTCGCCCACGAGCGCGGCCTTCATGGTGGTGGAACCGGCGTCGATGCCGATGAACACGCGGCCGGTGTAGCCGTCGAGCTTGCCCTTGGGGACGACTTCCTGGTCGTGGCGGGTCTTGAACTCGGCAAAGTCCTCGTCGGTGGCAAAGAGCGGATCCAGGCGCTCGACCTCGGCACCCTGTGTGTCACCCAGGGCATCGATAGCCTCGATGAGCTGCGGGAACGTGCTGAGCTTGTTGGACTCATGCGCCATGGCGGCACCGCTCGCCACAAACAGGTGAGCGTTTTGGGGCACAATGCGGTGTTCCTCGTCCAGGTTGAGCGTGAGGTAGAAGCGGTGGCGCAGCTCGGAGAGGTACTGCAGCGGGCCGCCCAGGAAGGCGACGTTGCCGCGGATGGGACGGCCGCACGCCAGACCCGAGATAGTCTGGGTCACGACAGCCTGGAAGATGGAGGCCGCCACGTCCTCGGGGCGGGCGCCCTCGTTGAGCAGCGGCTGGACGTCGGTCTTGGCAAAAACGCCGCAGCGGCTGGCAATGGGATAGATGGTGGTGGCGTTGGCCGCGAGTTCGTTAAGGCCGCTGGCGTCAGTGTGCAGCAGGGTTGCCATCTGATCGATGAACGCGCCCGTGCCGCCGGCGCAGGTGCCGTTCATGCGCTGCTCGATGCCGTTGTCGAAATAGATGATCTTGGCGTCCTCGCCGCCCAGTTCGATGGCGACATCGGTGGCTGGGATGAGGGTCTCGACGGCGCGCTTGCTGGCGATGACCTCCTGGACAAACTCCAGGTCGAGCCACTGGGACAGCAGTAGGCCGCCCGAGCCGGTAATGGCGCAGGTCATCTGGGCCGTCGGCAGCACGGTCGCAGCGCCCTCGAACAGGTCGCGGGCGCAGGCGCGGACGTCGGTGTGGTGGCGCTGGTACTTGGCGTAGACGATCTGGTTGTCGTCGTTGAGCACGGCGAGCTTAACGGTAGTGGAACCCACGTCGATGCCCAGGTGCAGGTTGCCGCGAGCATTCTCGGGGTTGAAGATCGCGCCTTCGGGGGCCTGGCCGGCGGCTACGGGATCGGCGGCGGTGGCGGGCTCGCCAGCGACGGACGTCTTTCCTGCCGCGTTCTTGGCATCGGCAACTGCCTCAGCAACTTTCTCGGCAGCCGCGGTCGCGGCCTTCTGCGCGGCGTCCACCACGGTGGGCGCGGCCTCGCGTGCAGCAGCGACCATGCGGTCCTTGATGCCCTCGACGAGTTTGCTCATTGTCTCTCCTCTTAGTTGTTGGACTCGACGGTTGCGGCGGTGTCGGCCGCGTCCTCGAGCTGCAGGTTCAATAGCTTCATGCCGTATTCCGGCACGTTGATATCGATGGGTTGGCCATACAGGTCACCAGGGCGCACAAAAGCGAGCACCGTCATAATGCGCGCCATGGCCTCGGGCGATTCGGTGAGCCCACGCTCAAACCAGCGCTGAATCATGCCGACCTCGGCGCTCACGACGTAGGTGACGTAGTAGTCAAAGAACGTGCCCAGCGCCAGGCCCAAAATGCCCGTCTGCGCACGCGGCACCACGGCCTCACGAGCGGTGTCGATGATCCTTTTAATGAAGGCCTGGTCGCCGCCCGGACCCAGCAGCGCACCGATTAAGTCGCGGTTGGCCGCAAGATAACGCAGCAGCTCAACCGAACCGGGCGCCGGCTCGAGCTCATCGATGTTGTGATAGAGGTCGGGCAGCTGAGCTGCGGTGATGAGCTCAATGCGCTCACGGATCTCGGCCAGCAAGCCATCCTCGATTTGATTGATAAAGTCGGGAATATCGCGGTAGTGCGAATAGAACGTGCGGCGCGTAAGGCCGGCGCGCTCGGTGAGCGACGCGACATTAATGCGCGAAAGGTCGCCGCTTTCGGCAAGCTCGCTGGCAAGTGCCTGGCGAAGGGCACGCTGCGAGCGAAGGGACCGGCGATCGCATTTCTCGAGCTGGGACAAGCGTCCTCCTTGTTACTCAACCTGTGCGCTATTGCACAGTGCGAGTATTATTGCACACCGTGTGCATCAACACGTAAAGGCAATATTTTGGATGTGACAAAGGGACAGTCCCTTTGTCACAACCCACCTGGCTTTTGGAGCGGCATTACCGATTGTCCAAAATGTCATTCGTGGGTAGAATAATGTCGACGGCAGCCCAAGTTCTGCAAAGCTGGGCAGCGCCGTTGTTTGCATTAGGGGGTCAACGCCTTAGCGGCGGCGACCCCTTCTGTTGCGCTTCGAACGCTGCTTGAGTGCCTCGGAAAGGCCGACGAGCGCTGTGAAGAACGAGACCAAAGCGGTCAGAAGTCTCACAAAATCAATCAGATCGGTCATGGGCATCACCTCCCATCAGATGGAGGGCGTTGCCCGGCACATGGAACTGCCGCCAACAGTATCAATTCTATCAAAGCGCAGTTAGATATGCGAATGTTTGTTCGCATTTCAAGAGACCAGCATCACCTGTGACAAAGTGACTGTCCCTTTGTCACATTATTCGATGACGGTGCGGGAGTTTTGCTTGCGCATGGTGGCGAGCATGTGTTTGGGGACGGCGTGGACCATGCAGCTGCCGATGGTCGCGCTCGCGGCGGCCTTGGCTGCATCGCTTGCGTTTTTGGTCGCGTAGCTGTGACGAAAACGATTGAGCATGGCGATATCGTTGCCGCCGTCGCCGTAGACCGCGACCTCATCCTCGGCAATACCGTAGTAGCCCGCCAGCCAGGCCACGCTCTCGCCCTTGTTGCACGCCACGTCCGTGATCTCGAACATCACCGGATCGAACGGCGCGTTGACCACGCGGTCCGATCGCTCGGCCAAATATGCTTTAAGGTCACGCTCCAGCTCGGGCGAGGTCACGCGGCAGTTGATCTTGCACACATCGTGGCGCAGGATGTCACCGATCGACTGGTCGAAATATTGCTCCTCGTGATACCCGCCACGTGCACGCATGCCACGCATCACGATACGCTTGATAGGGCTGTCCTTTTTAAAGCCCGCCTGATGCATCTCGAACGAGCCGCTCGAGAACATGCCATCGGGCGTGGAGCAATCAAAACAAATGTCCGGAAACTCCTTGAGCAGTTCCTCGGTGATCTGCGGGTCAATGGTCCAGGTTTTGAGCACCTCGCCATGACTGTCGCGCACGATGGATCCATTGGAGCAGCAGGCGTCAAGCGCCAGGCCCGTAAAGCCATGCTCGCCGATCGGCAGCGTTGAGCGTCCGGTCGCGGGAACCACATGCAGGCCAGCTTCGGTCAGCTCGCGAATGGCACGGCGGATGGTCCCATCCGCCTCATGCAGGGCGTTCAGCAGCGTTCCGTCTAAGTCACTCGCAAACATCTTGATCATGGGCGTGCCTCTCCTTCGTCTGCACGATATTGTAGACGAAGGAG
>CABUZD010000120.1 GCA_902495945.1 uncultured Collinsella sp. | reverse complement strand
ATCAGTTTTCCCTTTGCCAATTCTTTCTTCAACAGCTCATCCGTTCCCGTTTTACGGAGCTGGTCTATAAGGAAAAAAGAATTTCCGCCGGTAAAATAGATTACATCCGCATCTTCAAAAAGAGACTGTATCGTTGAATAAGCCTCCGTTGAAATATCAATTTCAGTTACGATTGCTCCCAACTTTTTGAATGATTTTCGAGCCGAGCCGACATAACCGGTGTAGCCTTCACGCAGCGAAGCTGTTGGAATAAATGCGACTTTTTTATCTTCAATTTCTTCCTTTATCAGACTTCCTACACTTGAAAAGTGCAACATAAAAACAGTTTCATCAATATTCTCCTTTATATATAAATTCTTATTTGTTGAACTAAGCCGTGTATACCATACGTTCCAATGAAAGAACGCCCTGATATAGCGTAATTTGCTGTTTTCCTGCGTATGCGCGTACACACTCCACAGGAATTCTAAGGGCCCTGCCCCCTTAGCACGCGGACTTTGGAACAAAGTCTAGCGTGTTACGCCTTGCCAGAGGTGTACAGGCTCCCGGTACGCACGTACGCAGCAATTGCCATCAATGCGCCATATAAGTGGCGATTAAGTTCGCATAAAGCGACCTTGGTTCCGCAAAGCAAAAGGCAGGATACCATCACCACGATGATACCCTGCTTCTGTTCGTTCCTGTTTACCGTTCCGAGTAGTCCTTCCGCAGAATTACCGATAAACAAAAAACGTACCCGAACCCTTTCTCGTAAAGAATCGGGTTCGAGTACGAACTGAATGCTGGAGCAATAAAAAACCACCACAAAGGTGCCTGTCCCCTTTGTGGTGGTTTTGGGCCAGTCCTAGAGCGTGTGGCCGTAGGCGTTGGCGGCCTTGATGGCGGCGGCGAACTTCTCGTCGGTGAAGGGCTCAGGGTTTCCCTGCTTCCACTCGTTGGTGGCGTGCGCGTACTCGCACAGGGCCGGGATATCGGACTCGGAAAGCCCGACCTGCTCAAGCGTCACGGGCAGCCCCATCTGCTTGTTAAAGGCAGCGTAGCGCTTAAGGTTCTCGGTGTTACCCGTGTAGGCGAACAACACGAGCACGCCCAGGCTCACGACCTCGCCGTGCAGGTAGGTGCCCTCACGCGGAATGCTGCAGGTGGCGTTGTAGAACGCGTGTGCCACGCTCGAGTTGTAGTAGTAATCGTTTTGGTTGGTCAGGTTCGAGACATAGCCCGTATTGACCACGATATCGAGTGCGATTTGCTTGACGGCCTCGCTCGACAGGTCCTGGCGCACGTCCTCAAGACCCTGGACGCCATAGGTAAACAGCGGCTCGGAGCAGGTGCGGGCAAGCGCCAGGCCAAGACCGGCGGTGTGCTCCAAATTACCGGCGCTCGTGGCGTACTCGACCTCTGGCTGCTTAGACAGGGCATCGCCTACGCCGGCCCAGAAATACTCTGCCGGTGCCTCGGCGATGATCTTGGGGTTGATGAAGATGTGCGCCGGTCGGTTGGGGTACGAATAGCCCTCGAGCGAGCCGTCGTCGTTGTACACGACAGCAATAGCGGTCGCGGCGGAGCAGTTGGAACAGATCGTCGGGACCGTAAAGACGATCTTCTTGAGCTCGATAGCTGCGGTCTTCACGGTGTCGAGCGCCTTGCCGCCGCCGCATGCGATAAGCACGTCAGCTTCCTGGCAGGCAGGGGAGTTCACGACCTTGGCGATATTGGCACGCGTACTGTTGGTGCCGTAGACGCGCGTCTCCAGAATCTCGACGTCGGTACCCGCTAGCGCAGCTTCGATACCGGGAAGTGCTGCGGCCAGTGCCCGCTTGCCACCGATGATCGCGACCTTGGTCGCTCCGTACTCCGCCAGTGCGGTGGGCAGCTCGTCAAAGCAATCCTCGCCAACGGTGTAGTCGCTCATTCCAATCGTGCGCATAGCAACCTTCTTTCGTTCGATAAAGTGCTTTCAGGTATTTTGCTCCAAGAGAAGGTCCACAGCCGCGAGAAATTTCGAACGTATAAAACCAGTGTTGAGGGTTTTTCGTCGGCGCGGAACGTGCTAGCATACTCCGCATAAGCGTTGATGGGGACGAGTAGTCGGCCGTCCGCATGCCACAGAGAGCGGGGAGCGCTGAGAACCCGTGCATGCGACCGATGAAAATCACCCCGGAGCTGCGATCCCAACGGACGTGCCGCGCAGGTTCGTCTTAGTAGACATCGCCGAGATGGCCGTCGATACAGGCCAGCCGAGTAACGGATGCGAGCGCGCGAATACGCGGGCGAGGGCATCTAAGCTGGGTGGTTAAGCGAAGAGCTTTTACGGGCAGACTGCCTGTTTTTGTGGCGCTTCGTCCCAGCTTGTAGGGACGGGCGCTTTTTTGGTGCCCAGAGGGCGTGCGCGCCCACGACATGAAAGGGGTACCGTGGCAAACGAGTACAAGCAGACGATGAATCTGCCCAAAACCGGATTTCCCATGCGTGCCGGTCTTTCCAAGTCCGAGCCCAAGCGACTCAAGGACTGGCAGGACAACAAGGTCTACGAGCAAGTTCTAAAGAAGAACGAGGGGCATAAGAAGTTCGTGCTGCACGACGGCCCTCCGTACGCCAACGGCCCGATCCACATCGGCCATGCCATGAACAAGATCTCCAAGGACATGATCAACCGCTACTGGATGATGCAGGGCTATGAGGTTCCTTATGTCCCCGGTTGGGACTGCCACGGTCAGCCGATCGAGCACAAGGTCGAGGAGAAGCTCGGCACCGAGAAGTTCAACCAGACCTCCACGGCTAAGATCCGCGAGCTTTGCAATAAGTTCGCTGTCGAGAACATCGAGCTGCAGAAGGCCGGCTTCCGTCGCCTGGGCGTGCTCGGCGATTGGGACAACCCGTATCTGACGCTCTATCACCAGCATGACGCCGCCGACATCGAGGTCTTCAAGGCCATGTTCGACAAGGGCATGATTTATCGCGGCCACAAGCCGGTTCACTGGTGCAAGCACTGCCACACCGCGCTGGCCGAGGCTGAGATCGAGTACTCCGATGAGACGAGCCCGTCCATCTTCGTGCGCTTTGAGATGACCTCCAAGCCCGCCGGCCTCGAGAACTTCGACGGCCCGGTCGACTTTATCATCTGGACGACCACGCCGTGGACCATCCCCTCCGACCAGGCAGTTTCCCTCAAGCCCGGCGCCGCCTACGTCGCCGTTGAGCACGACGGCCGCGCCGAGGTCATGCTCGAGGACCTGGCTCCCAAGTGCTGCGAGGAGTTTGGCTGGGAGTACACTCCGGTTATGGTCGACGGCAAGCCCTATGTGGTTCCCGCCGAGACCTTCCACCACATCCACTACAAGCAGCCGATCTTTGACGGTGTCGAGGGCGTGGCGCTGCTGGCCGATTACGTCGGTGTCGATGACGGTACCGGTATTGTCCACAACTCGCCCGGCCACGGCGTCGACGACTACTTTGCCTGCCTCAAGGAGGGCATCACCGACATCTGCATGCCGGTCGATGACGACGGCAAGTTCTACACCGGCGAGGAGTTTGGCACCGGTGGCCCCTTCAGCGGTATGGACACCGATGAGGCCAACCCGCACATCATCGAGTTCCTGCGCGAGCGCGGTACCCTAGTCCTCGAGAAGAAGATCACGCACAGCTATCCGCACTGCTGGCGTTGCAAGCACCCGGTGCTCTTCCGTGCTACCGACCAGTGGTTTGTCTCGATGGACAAGACCGGTTTGCGCGAGCAGGCTGGCAAAGAGGTCCGCGAGAACGTCAAGTGGTATCCGGCTCACGCCGCCAACCGCATCGGCGCCATGGTCGAGCAGCGTCCCGACTGGTGCATCAGCCGTCAGCGCAACTGGGGCGTGCCTATCCCCAGCTACACCTGTGCCGACTGCGGCGAGAAGGTCATGAACGACGCCACGCTCGACGCCGTCATCAAGCTCTTCCACGTGAAGGGCTCCGACGCCTGGTTCACCGACGCTCCCGAGAGCTACCTGGGCGAGGCCTGCGTCTGCCCCAAGTGCGGCGGCCATCACCTCAAGGCCGATAAGGACATCCTCGACGTGTGGTGGGATTCCGGCGTCTCCTGGAAGGCCGTCTGCGAGTACCGTCCCGAGCTGGAGTATCCGGCGGATGTGTACCTCGAGGGCTCCGACCAGCACCGCGGTTGGTTCCAGAGCTCGCTGCTCACCTCGGTGGGTGCCAACGGCCATGCTCCGTACAAGGCGGTCGTCTCTCAGGGCTTCACGCTCGATGGCCAGGGCCGCAAGATGTCCAAGTCGCTCGGCAACGTCATCGACCCCAACAAGGTCTGCGACGAGATGGGCGCCGACATCATCCGCCTGTGGGTTGCCTCCGTCGATACCAGCTCCGACGTGTCCATCGACCACGAGATTCTCGCTCGTACGTCCGATGCCTACCGTCGTTTCCGCAACACGCTGCGCTTCCTGCTCTCCGAGCTCGAGGGTCAGTTTGAGCCCGAGACCGACGGCGTCGCCTTTGCCGACTTGCTGCCGCTCGACAAGCTTATGGTTGCCCGTCTGACCCAGGTCCAGGCCGAGGTCGACGACGCCTACGCCAGCTATGAGTTCCCGCGCGCCTACCGTGCGCTCTACGACTTTGTGGTTACCGAGCTTTCCAACGTGTATCTCGACGCCCTGAAGGACCGTCTGTACTGCGACAAGCCCGGCTCGCTCGAGCGCCGCAGCGCCCAGACCGTGCTGGCCGAGCTCTTCTCGATGCTCATGCGCGACCTGCAGCCGATCCTGTCCTACACGGTCGATGAGGCCATGGCCTATGCGCCCGCCGGCTGCGTCGATCACCAGAAGTACGCCGCGCTGCTCGATTGGTACAAGTCGCCCATCACGGTCGACGAGGCCAATGAGTTTGAGGGTGTGCTCGAGGCTTCGCTCGAACTCCGTAGCGCCGTGACCAAGTCCCTTGAGGATGCCCGCTCTGCCGGCACCTTCACCAAGAGCCAGCAGGTTCGCGTCAAGGCGGTCGTTCCCGCCGAGATGTACGCGCTGCTGACCGGCGACAAGGCTGTCGACCTGGCCGAGTTCTACATCGTCTCCGATGTTGAGCTGACCCAGGGCGAGGAGCTCTCCGTTGCTATCGAGGCTGCCGAGGGCGAGTGCTGCGACCGTTGCTGGAACTACCGCACCACCGTCGGCGAGTACAACGGCCACGCGCATATCTGTAAACGCTGCGCTGATGCGCTGAACTAACCGTTGGGGACGTTCTTAAACGACTGTCAAACAAGAACGTCCCCAACGTCAACTTTTGTCACGTCCAAGCGGCATTCTGTTTTTCGGAATGCCGCTTTCGTTTTTTTAGCTGGTTATTTCGCTTGCGTTGGTGGATATGTCGTGCGCTCTGCTTGTGGCAATATAAGATGTTTACTTGTGTTAAACGGAATTCGATGTTCTTGAGGGTAGGGGATTTCTTTGGGTCGTGCTGGGGATATGACGCCGCCTTTGCGCTGGCGGTTAGGTGTTGCTGGTGGGGTGGTGCTGGTTGTGCTGCTT
>CABUZD010000119.1 GCA_902495945.1 uncultured Collinsella sp. | reverse complement strand
CATCTACACGGTGGCGCGCGAAACACCGGTCGCCGGCCTTGCCAAAGCGGCGCCCGAGGTGCTCGACACGATTGCCGCGCGCGTGAGCGCCCTCGGCATTCCCTGCCAGGTGAGCTACTAGCAAAACCACGCAGCAGCTAGTGCCCGCCATCCCGCTCCATCAGCTGCGGTGATATAGTTCCTGTTTATGCTGTTAAACCGCTTAAATCGGAACTATATCACCGCAACTTTTATGGACGCGTGGGTGGGCTATACTAGCTGCGGATGAAAGGAAGTTAGCCATGTATGACAAAGGACCCGTGCCCGGCCGCAACGACGCTTGCTGGTGCGGCAGCGGCAAAAAATATAAGAAATGTCATAGCGCCTTTGACGAGCGCCTCGAGCGCCTGTGGGAGGAGGGCTGGGAGGTTCTGCCCCGCACGCTCTACAAGACGCCCGCCGACATCGAGGGCATCAAACGCTCGGCCGCCATCAATGTGGGCGTGCTCGACTACGTAGGCGAGCACATCGCCGCGGGCATGACCACCAACCAGATCGACCAGATGATCTACGACTACACCGTCGAGCACGGTGGCACACCGGCCGACCTCCACTACGAGGGCTACCCAAAGAGCGTGTGCACCTCGATCAACGACGTCGTCTGCCACGGCATTCCCTGTGATACGGACGTGCTGCACGAGGGCGACATCATCAACGTGGACTGCTCCACGATCCTAGACGGCTACTTTAGCGACTCGAGCCGCATGTTCTGCATCGGCGAGGTCTCGGCCGAGCGCCAGCGCCTGGTCGACGTCACCCGCGCCAGCGTGGAGGCGGGTCTGGCAGCCGTCAAGCCATGGCTGCCACTGTCCGTGATGGCCGAGGCCGTGCAAAAGACGGTCGAGGACGCCGGCTTTAGCGTGGTGCGCGAGTACGGCGGACACGGCATCGGTAAGGAGTTCCACGAGGACCCGTTTGTGGGCTTTACCACCGAGGCACCCGATGTGGACACCATCATGGCTCCGGGCATGGTCTTTACCATTGAGCCCATGGTCAATGCCGGAGCGCCCGACATCAAGATTAGCAAGGGCGATGGCTGGTGTGTGCGCACCAAGGACGGTAGCGATTCGGCTCAGTGCGAGGTACAGCTCGTGGTGACCGAGGACGGTTACGAGCTGCTGAGCTGGTAGCTGTAGATGCGCCGGATGCTGACGGGCACGCTCGTCTTGCATCCGGCGTTTTTATTTGAACGTTTTGCCTGATAAAACCTGCCAAAAATAAACCTGTCCCTTTTTGGCAGGTCGAGCGGAGAGGACTGCTTGTGAACATCCTGGTTTTGCTGCCCGTCAACGACCGCCATCGCGCAATTCTTGAGTCGAGCGCTCCGGGCGAGGACTTTATCTACACGAGCTCCGACGCCGCCACGCGCGAGCAGGTCGCCGATGCCGACGTGATCCTGGGCAACATCGACCCTGACATGCTCACGGCATGCGAGCATCTCCAGCTGTTGCAATTGCAGACCGCCGGCTATGACGACTACCTTACCGCCGGCACCGTGCCGGCTGAAGCCAAGCTGTCTTGCTCAATCGGCGCCTACGGTCAGGCCGTGAGCGAGCATATGTTTGCCATGGTGCTGTCTATGATGAAGCGCCTGCCCGGCTACCAGGACCTGCAGCGCGAGCATCGCTGGGAGGACTTGGGCCCGGTCACCTCGCTCAAAAACGCCAACGTGCTGGTGCTGGGCGCGGGCGATATCGGCGGCCACTTTGCCACGCTCTGCCGCAGCATGGGCGCGCACGTCCGCGGCATCAAGCGCCATCCACTCGTATACCCCATTGTGTTTGAGGACATGGACGGCATGGAGGCCCTGTCTGAGCGCCTGGCCGAGGCCGACATCGTCGCATCCTTTATGCCGAGCACGCCCGAGACCCGCGGCCTGGCGAACGCCGAGTTCTTCGCCGCGATGAAACCAGGCGCCTTCTTTGCCAACGGCGGCCGCGGCGACCTTGTTGTTGCCGACGATCTGGTTGCCGCTCTTGAGTCGGGACATCTCGCCGGCGCCGCGGTCGACGTCACCGATCCCGAGCCGCTACCTGCGACAAGCCCCCTGTGGGATGCGCCCAACATGCTCATCACGCCGCACGTCTCGGGATGGTTCCACCTGGCCGCCACGCTCAATAACGTGGTCGACATCGCAGCGGAGAACCTGCGTCACCTGCAGGCGGGCGAAATGCTTCGCTGCTGGATCGAGCATTAGGGGATCTGTTCCGGCGTTTTAACAAACGCCGGAACCACTCGACGCTGCGAGCCCGCCAGAGCGGCAATCTGACGTTCAATCGTCGGGCATGGCCAAAAGGCCTATGCCCTCCTCTTTCACGTCACCTTGCTCGCCCTGGCGGGCTCTCGCTGACTTTTGCTCTACCTGCGACGTTTCGCTGGCGCCAGCTTTATCTACAAGCCTTAGCAGTTCCGTCTTGCCGTTGGCGTTGTGGCATTTGCCCAGATAAAACCTGCCAAAATTGTCATCTCATTTTGGTCGATTTTAGAGCTCCACGCTTTCGGCGCCGTTGATGGTTAGGTTGCGCTCGTAGAACGCGGTGAGAGCGCGGATGGCGTACATCACGTCGCGTACGCCGCCGGTCTCGTAGCTCGAGTGCATGGCAAGCTGCGGCAGGCCCACGTCCACAGCATGCATGCTCGCCTGCATATTGGACAGATTGCCGAGCGTGGAGCCGCCGGCCATATCGCTCTTGTTGGCGAAGGCCTGCGTGGGCACGTCGGCGTCATCGCAGATGGCCTGGAACACCGCGCGGCTAAAGGCATCGGTGCAGTAGTGCTGGTTGGCGGCTTCCTTGATGACGATACCGCCGTTGAGCACCACCTGATTGCGGGCATCGCACTTCTCGGCGTGGTTGGGGTGCACGGCATGTGCGTTGTCGCAGCTTACAAGCATCGAGGCAGCAAGTGCGCGATGGTACGACTCGTCGTCAAAACCCAGCGATCCGTTGATGCGGCGCAGCGCGTCGGCCAAGAAGGTCGACATGGCACCCTGCTTGGTCTCGGAGCCAACCTCCTCGTTATCGAAGCAGCAGAAGACCGAGACGTCGTGCGCGTTTTCGGCGCCCAAAAATGCCTGTAGCGAGGTATAGGCACAGGCCAGGTCGTCGAGCTTGGGCGTCGAGATAAACTCATCGGCCCAGCCCCAAATGCGCGCATCCTGACGATTGACCAGGAACAGATCGCGGCCCAGAATCTGCTCGGGCTCAACGTCCAGCTCGTCGGCGATCAGGGCATCGAAGTCACCCTGCTTAAGCTCGCCGGCGCTGATGAGCGGGCACAGGTCAACAGCTCGGTTGGGAGCAAAGTCCTCGTTAACGCCGCGGTTCATGTGGATAGCAAGGCTCGGGATAATAGCGACCTCGCGCTCGGTGGCAAGCAGACGGCTCTCAATACGGTCGCCTTCGCGCACCAGCACACGGCCCGCAAGCGCCAGCGGGCGATCGAACCAGGTGTAGTCGATCATGCCGCCGTAGGCCTCGGTGTTCAGGCGCAGCGTCTCGCCCGCGCCGTCGAGCTCGGGCACGGCCTTAACCTTAAACGTCGGCGAGTCGCTGTGCGACGCCGTCAGCTGAAAATGATAGTCACCGGCAACGCCGTCCTCGCCCCACGTCGCGGCCAGGTCCTCGCCCACCTTAAAGGCGATAACGCTCGAGGTGTTGCGCTGCGTGTAATAACGTCCGCCCGGCTCGATATCCCATGCCGCGTTCTCGGGCAGGTAGGTAAAGCCCGCCTCGTCGAGCTCGGCCATAATGGTCGCCGCCGTATGGAACATGCTGGGGCATGCCTCGATAAAGTCGATAAGGTCGTTGGCGGCCTCGATATCGTCGGCAGTCACGTGCACGCGCTCGGGCGTTTCCTGATCCGTCATGCTCTCCCCTTTCGCTGGGTTGATGGTCCCCTCCAGCATACCCCGCCACGCCAGTGCCGCACTCTTCATTCCGTGCTTAATTCCGCGCCGCTCACCAAGTTGAGCCATCATGCCCGCGCTCCCTTTGCGACAATTGCGCTAACAGGACGAGAGGAGCCGTCATGAAGCCACGTAACATTGCCATCGCCTGCGGTGTCGCGGGAGTCGCCGTCGGCCTTGCCGCTGCCGCCGGCATCGTTTACCGCAAGCAAATCAAGTCCGCCGCGTCGCTCAAACGCTTGACCGGCTACGCGGATGGCTATGACCTGTACGCAATCGACATCGCTTACGACTACGACCTCGACCGCATCATCGCCGCTGGCGTGCGCGACGACCAGGCCTACATCGATGCCGTGGTGGCGCAGGTGCTGCCCGGCGTGCCGGCACATGTCCAAGCGCCGCAGTTTGCCTGCAGCGCTTTTGTCGCCGTAAATGCCAAAGGCCGCGTGCGCACCGGTCGCAATTACGACTTTAAGGACGACACCTCGGCGCTGCTGGTGCGCAATCACCCGCGCGACGGCTATGCCTCCATCGGCTTTGCGGCCCTCAATAACCTGGGCGCCAACACTCCGCTTGACTCCGTCACCGGACGTGCCGCCGCACTCATGGGCCCGTTTGCCCAACTCGACGGTGTTAACGAATGCGGCGTGTCCATTGCCGTACTCACTCTGGATTCCAAGCCCTGTGACCAGGACACGCAACGCCCCGTCATCAATACCTCGCTCGCCATCCGTCTGGTGCTCGACCGCGCCGCCACCACGCAGGAGGCTGTGGACCTGCTTTCCGCCTACGACATGCACGCCATGGCCGGACGCGATTATCACTTCTTTATCAACGACGCCTCCGGTGACGCGCGCGTAGTAGAGTGGGATCCGCGCGATCCGGACCGCGCTTTCAAAGCGACTCCTGTACGCCAGGTTACGAACTTCTATGCCTGCTATGGTGACGAAGTGCTGCCCAACCAAAAGAATGGCGAGCTTGGCCATGGCAAGGAACGCGCCGTCGCCATCGCCGATGTCCTTGACGCCCATGCCGGCGCCCAAGACGAGGCAGTCGCTTGGAAAGCCCTACGCGCTGCGGCGCAAGAGCCCAATCCGGAAGACATCACCAGCAATACGCAATGGTCGGTCGTCTTTGACAATACCGAACCCGCTGCTGCCATCACGCTGCGCCGTCACTGGGGCGACGTCGACGCCTTCGCGCTTTAAGGAGCCAGGCCCATCGACCTTACGCTCGCCTGACGTTACTTACATTTCTATACATCTGAGCTAACACGTTTTACCTCCGCATCAACAGTGTGCGGGGGTAAACTTATGCGCATGTTATAACTTGCCCGGAAGGATTCATCATGCTTAGGATTGGTCTTCTTACTAGTGGCGGCGACTGCCAAGCGCTCAACGCCACCATGCGCGGCATCGTCAAAACGCTCATGACCAATAGCGAAGAACCTATCGAGATCTACGGTTTTGAGGACGGCTACCAGGGCCTTATCTACAGCAGATTCCGCGTCATGTCGCCCGCCGATTTTAGCGGCATCCTCACCCGCGGCGGCACCATCCTGGGCACGAGCCGCACGCCGTTCAAGCGTCTG
>CABUZD010000118.1 GCA_902495945.1 uncultured Collinsella sp. | reverse complement strand
CGCGTGGGTTCGCTCAAGCATCATGGGCATCATGGCTTTGATATCGATGTGCCCGCTAAGGATACCTGGCGCCATCACCAGGCCGGATCCAAGCACGTGGGCCTCATCTGCGCCACGCGCTGGGCGGAGTACGCCGACACGCGCGAGGAGGACGAGATGCCCGCGCGTGAGCTGCTGTCGCGCTACAACAATGTCGACGTGGTGATCATCGAGGGCTACAAGACCGAGGGCTTCGACAACATCGTGGTCGCGCGCTCCGGTGTCGACCGTCTGCGCGGCAAGAGCTCGCTCGACCTGGTCGACGGTCACACGCTGGCCCTTGCCTGCAACGAGGCCCTGGCGCGTCAGGCCTTCGACGCCGGCTTTGCGACCCGAGCCATCAACATCAACGACGCCCGAGCCATCTGCGATCTCATCCAAGACCACCTTCAGGCTTGACGCTGCGCCGGCCCCAAGCACCCCATCTCGCCCCTCAAGCCGTCGCTCGCGTACCAAAGTACGCGTCGCTCCTCTTTCGGGGCGACCTAGGGCACTTGGAACCGGCTCGCTGCGCTGCCATAACATAGACCTGCCAAAAAGGGACAGGTTTATTTTGGCAGGTTTTATCTGGGCAAACGTCATTTCCACCACAAAGGGGCCAGGTACCTTTGTGGTGGATTTTGCTTTGGTAGATGTGTGGGGCATGCCTTACAATCTACCAAGTAGTTCATGACGGGCGAAAAACGGAGAGAAGGGGCTTGATGCGTCCTTAATGTTTCATGCGGATAGATTGATTTGACAGACGGTGGCGAATGCCCGCCGTCCGCATTCGTATGAAACAAGGAGCCTCTATGCTCGCCTCTCTTTTCTCAAAGCCTCAGCCATCGCTGCCCGTGCAGGCCAGGCGCCTGGTGGCGATGCGCTTTCTCATCTACACCGGTTTTCAGACCAGCTACTTTATCGGCGTTATCGGAACGCTCACCTATGCAGACGATGCCTCGGTCGTGGCGACATCGCTGGCCGTCCTTTTTATGAACGTATTCGTGATCTTGGGATCCTTTGCGGGCGGCGCGGCGCTCGACGCTTGGGGCCCGCACCGTCATTTCTTGCTGAGTATCGTCGGCGCTCTCGCAACTGACACGGCAATCATCGCCTTTGGTAGCGCGACCGGCGTCGTCCTGCTCGGCGCGGTGTTTCTGGGCTTTACGATGGGATTCGCCCAGCCCATTGCCACATCCTATCCGGCCTACCTCACCGATGATCCCGTCGAGCTCAAAGACATCAACTCCGCCATCGCCATGTTTTCAAACGTGAGTATCATCGTCGGACCCACGTTGGGTGGCTTTGTCGCGGCGGCTGCATCGTCACGCGCGGTGTTCGTGCTCATGATGATCTTTACCGTACTGGCGCTCGTCGCCGGTTGGGGCTTTAGGCCGCAAGCAGGTCGCGTCGCCGCGCGCGAAAGTACTCCCGCGGATAGCAGCACAACGACAAGTACTGCCAGTCAAAGCTCCGACTCCAGTAAATCAACCCGTGCAACCTTCGCGACCAGCATCAAGACAGTCTTTACCAACAGCGTCCTTGCCCTGCTGTTCTGCATTATTTTTCTTTCGAACTTTGGCTACGGTGCCTTCGATCCGCTGGAGTCGTTCTTCTGCCGCGATGTCCTGCACGTCGGTGTCGAATGGATGGGCTGGCTCTCGTCGGCCAGCGGTGTGGGCGCGGTGCTGGGTGCCGTTATTGCGCTCCGTTTGCCGCCGCACCTGGTCAACCTTAAAACCCTGCTCGTGGCACTTATGTCCGTGGGCCTGGGAAGCCTGCTCTATGTGGGGACGCCGTACGTGGGCGTAGCCCTTGTCGGCCAGATTACCCTGGGCGTGGCCTGGGGTGTCGTCAACCCGCTCCACAACACCATCGTGCAGACGACGGCGCCGCTCGAGCAGCTCGGCCGTGTGAACTCGGTCATGGGCTTTGGCAATATGTTCGCCGGCGTGGCGCCGCTGGCGATTGCCCCGTGGCTGGCGGCGACATTTGGCGTGCAGCAGACGCTCGTAGGGGCGGGCATGGTCGTGACGGCAGTTCCCGCGGCGTTGCTGCTGTTTGGCCGCCGGCATTTGGATCGTGCCGCAAAGCAGTAAAAACCATCACAACATTCGATGCAAATCGCGATTTTGACGAAAAGCGTCGAATGTTGTGATGGTTTGCGCTCCGGGTAGGCCGCCCTGCGAGTCCGGCCACCACAAAGGGGCCAGGCTCCTTTGTGGTGGTTTTTGCTTTGACGGGCCGCGCCTGTGCCTTGGTATACCATGTACGCCGTTCACGAATACAACCCACACCGCCGCACAACCCAGAAAGGCCCCCATGGACATCACCTTCAGCCACATCAAAGCCGTGTTCTGCGATATCGACGGCACGCTGCTCACGAGCCAGCACACGGTGTCCCCGCGCACCGTGGCGGCGATCCGCGCCCTGCGCGAGCGCGGCGTGCTCTTCGGCCTGTGCACCGGGCGCGACGCCCACGCGACCGAGGCCATGTACGAGCTCTGGGGCATCGAAGGCCTGGTGGACGTGCTCGTGGGCTGCGGTGGCGCCGAGGTCATCGACCGCGCGCACGATATCAACGAGCTGAGCTATCCGCTGCCAGGCGAGACCATCGCGCGCATCTGCAAGCACATGGCGGACCTTCCGGCAACGCCCGTCTGCCCCCGAGACGGCGTGTTCTACGTGCCCGAGAGCAACGCGTGCGTCGAGCACCTGTCGCGCGTCGACGGCGTGCCCTACCAGGTGGTCGATTTTGCCGAGTTTTTGCGCGAGCCGCAGCCCAAGGTGATGTTTACCATGGCGCCCGAGGTGATGCCGCAGGTCATCGAGCGGGCGTCGACGTTTGCCGATAACACTGTTAAGGCGGCGGCTCTGCAAACCACGCAGCGGCTCTACGAGTTCATGGATCCGCGCGTGTCCAAGACGCGCGGCCTTGTGCGCGTAGCGGAGCTCAACGACATGGAGCTCCAGGACATCTGCGTGTTTGGCGATGCAGACAACGACACCTGCATGGTGGCTGACGCCGGCGTGGGCGTGGCCATGGCAAACGGCAGCGACGCCACCCGCGCCGCCGCCGACTTTGTAACCGCCAGCAACGACGAAGACGGCATTGCGATCTTTGTCGAGGAACATCTGCTGTAGCGTAGGGGGAGAACCACCACAAAGGGAGCAGGCACCTTGTGGTGGCCTCAAGCGATTTGGGTGAATTGATGCCTAAAATCTGCGCGAAAATTCAAATAACGTTGTCTGAACATCATGCTTCTAACCACCGATGGGTTAAAGATATTCCCATCAATTTGGTAGTCTATTCCTCCCGGTTAATGATCTACCGTTCACGGTCGATTATCGACCGTTCACAGGACGCATGCTCTTGAGCAAAATGTTGTGCAAATAAACAAAATGCTATTAAAAAATGATAACTAGCTTAATTACCAGTAGAAATAGATATTTCATAGCGAATAAACGAAGGTAAATCCGAGTAAATGTCAAGAGAATTGAGAATTCGCTACAAAACTATCGGTATTTTTGCTTAGATGTTCAAACAATCGTTACAATATGTACTATAAGCGTGCGCAATTACAGATTGCGCAGATACGTTTGATAGTGAAAGAGCAAGATCGCGGTCTCTTGGGGAGGAGACATCGATGAAAGCGAATTCAGAAAAAACTAAGCAGAGTAAAAAAGCGACGCGCCGTGTACTGGCAGGCGTTTTGTGCGGAGCCTCCGTGTTGAGCCTGGTACTGTCGCTCGTCATGCCTCCGATCTCGCAGGCCATTGCCAATGGCACTCAGGAGGTTGCTGCCGAGGAGGTTGCTGCGGACGAGGGCACTTTAAGCAAGGACGCCCGTGCGGACAATCCCACGGGCAAAGACGCCGAAAACCGGAATAGTGACGACGCTGAGGGTGGCGAAGGAGAAGATGCCGCTGCGGCGGATCCGTCTGCCGATGACACGGGAGCCGAGAGCGCTGCGCAGCCCGCGGATGATGGGCAGTCTGTCTATAAGGCCGCTACTGTTGCAAATGAAGGTGAGGCTCGGAAACTTGAAATAGATTCGGAGGGGTACGCGCTGCTGAAGAGTGACGAAGACCTGGCAGCGTACCTTGCCCTTCCCGCGGCGAACAAGCCCGCAAAGCTGCGTCTGGCTGCTGATATTAGTTCGAGCGAGCCGATCCCCATCAACGAAGAAACTACGATCAACAAAGACACTACGATCGACCTTGCGCATCACAAGCTTTATTACAGCAGCGGTAACAAGGGCACAGGCGACGCTGGTTGTACATTTATCACAATTTCAAAGGGCTTTACGCTAACTGTCGAAGGTAAGGCAAATGACTCGCGGACTGAAGCTGCCAGTGGTAATCCTGGTCGGCTAGCAACGATGCAGTTCGATGATGAAAGTGTCCCACAATCACTCACATACTACGTAACTGAAAGCACGCCTAACAGTCTTGGTACAAGCGAAAAGACCTATCAGCACACTGTTACCAATTTCGGCGCTATCGTTGCATGCAAAGAGGGCTATGTAAATCGAGTCATTTCCGTTGCGGAAGGGGGCACGCTCAACCTTAAGGGTGGCATGATCACAACGCCTCGTACCCTGGGCAACGACGGTCACGTTATTCTCTCTCAGGGCGCTGTCAATATTTCTGGCGGTTACGTCACCAACGGCAACGGCGGTGGCTGGGGCGGTGGTCTGTGCATAACGGGCGCGAACGCCAGCCTCGTAATGACTAATGGCGTGATTGCGGGAAACAAGGCTGCTTCTGGCGGCGGCATCTTTGCTAACAACGGAGCCACCTTGAAGCTTACGGGTGGAATCATCTCTGGCAACGCTACGTACGGCGAGACGGATGGTCTCGGTGGCGGCATCTTGGTTTCGGGCGGTAGTGTGACCGTTTCTGGTGGCTATATCACTAACAACAAATACGCTAAATTCTGCGGTACTGATGGCAATGGTTGTCATGGCGGCGCTGGGCTTGCTGCCAATAGCGGCGTCCATGTCACCATTTCCGGTGGCCAGATTACTGGCAACTATTCCGAGGAAGCTGGCGGCGGCGTTTACGTTACCAATCTTAAACAACAAGGTAAGGCTTGGCTCAACATCACGGGAGGAATTATTGCCTCTAACGTGAGCTACCGATCTGAAGGTGCCGGCATCCGAGTGGGCCAGAGGGTTGACGCGTTTATTAACGGCCCTAAAGATATTAACGGCACTAAAAAAAGTATAGTCTACATCACAAACAATCACTGCATGTCTCGCTTTGACTGGGGTGGTGGCGGCATCTTTGTTCAGGGTGATTCGATAAACGCGGAAAACGCAGGCAGGCTGTTTGTATACAACTCGTATATAAGCAGCAATACCGCTGGCGGCTATGGTGGCGGCGTTGCGGTCTGCCCATCGGGTAAGACCTTGGTAACGAACACTGAAGGCACGGCAATCTTTGGCAATTCGTCTGCCAATAATGAGTATTATGAGGATTATGGCGAAAATTATCCTAATCCTGCTTACAACAAAGCGCATAATTCCGGCAATGACAT
>CABUZD010000117.1 GCA_902495945.1 uncultured Collinsella sp. | reverse complement strand
GCCAGGTCCTCAAAGCTCTTGGTGATGATAGAGCCGTCGGCCGCGCGTCCGCAGTCGCGCTTGGTTTCGGTCTCGTGGAGCGGGCCGATGCCCAGGTAGTCGACTAGGCTCATGTCGGCGGTCTTGACGTACTCGAGCATCTCCTCGCAGCGGGCCGAAAGGCCCACGATGGCATCGGGGCCCAGAAGCTTGCGGCAGACCTCGACGGGAATATCGCTCTGGCCCACGTGCACGCCGTCGACAGCAATACCCTGCTCGCGCGCGGCGAGTACGCAGTCCAGGCGGTCGTCGATCAGCAGGGCAACCTGACCGGTTTTGCCGGCCTGTGCGATTGCCTGCGCGGCGTCGCCCGTCAGCGCGATGATCTCGCGGGCACTTGCCACCTTGGAGCGCACCTGGATGCAGGTAAAGCCTGCGTCGAGCGCCTGGGCCACCACATCGCCCACGGGACGCCCGAGCGTGTTTTCGGGGCCGAGTACCAGATAGGCCGAGATATCAAGGTTGTCGCGGATGCTCATCGTGCTTCCTCCTGCTTTTTGATCTGTGCTTCCATGCGCTCGAGCTTGCCGGTCATGGTGTCGGTAAATCCGGGTCGAATATCGGCTTTGAGCACGACTTCGGTGCGGATGCCCTTGCTCGCCAACACAAAGGTTGCGTCGCGCACGACCTGCATGACCTCGTCCCAGTCACCCTCGATCTCGGTGAACATCGAGGTGGTGCGGTTGGGAAGGCCGCTCTCGCGAATGACGCGCACGACCTCGGCGACCTCGGCGGACAGCTCGTCGCCGGTGCCGCATGGGGCGATGGCCACGGCGACGAGCGTGTTCATGCCGGCATTGGTTGCGGGCTCGGACATGGCTTATGCCTCCTCGAGCTCGAGTCGGTTATCGGCGATGTCTTGGGCGGTCGCGCGGTAGAGCTCGTCGATAAAGGCGACCTTAAAGCTTGCCGGAGCATCGGCGACAGCGGCGGCACGCGTGCCGGCAACGTTGTAGACGGCGGTGCCGCAGACGGCGGCCGTAAACGGGTCGGCAGCGCAGGCGTACACAGCCAGCACGCCGCCTTGCGAGCAGCCGCAACCGGTGATCTTGGACATGAGCGGGCTGCCGCCGTGGGACTTGGCCACGGTCATGCCGTCGGTGATCAGGTCGACTTCGCCCGAGACCACAACGGCGCCGCCGGTGTAGCGGGCGAGCGCCACGGCGGCATCGCGGGCGGCGTCTACCGTGTCGGTGGTATCGACACCGCGCACGCGGCTCAGATCGGCCGCCTCGCCCTCAAGACCCCACAGGCCGGCGAGCGCGATGATCTCGGAGGCGTTGCCGCGCACGATGGCGGGCTTGTACTGCTTGAGCTCGTTGACCAGCTGGGTGCGCAGACTGCCGATGCCCAGGCCCACCGGATCGAGCACCCAGGGCTTGCCGGCGTCGTGTGCCGCCTTGGCCGCGCGGGGAATCGTCTGCTCGTAGATGGGGAAGAGCGTGCCCATATTGAGATAGATGGCGCCGCCGCCGGCAACGAGCGCCTCGCCCTCGTCGGGAAGATAGACCATGGCGGCCGATCCACCCACAGCGAGCTGCGCGTTGGCGACAAAGTCGATCGTCACCGTGTTGGTGATGGAGCCGGCCATCGGATTGGTAGCGCGAATCTCATCCACGGCCTTGACCATATGTTGCTTAAGCTGTTCCGAATCAATCACTGCACATGCCTCCTTGGCATAGAAAAGGGGCGCTGTGCATAGACAGCGCCCCTGTAAAGGCGGCATGCTCCCTACGCCAGCATTAACTGACAGGTTCAAAGGATTGGGCCCCATGCCCTCTCAGCCTTGTGGTTTGCACCGCCGGCACTCCCGCATCGAATCTGTTGTTCCCTATACTAGCGCACCTGCCAAAAAGGGACAGGTTTATTTTGGCGGGTAACAACTGGGACTTTGCGTTTTCCCAGATGAAACCTGCCGAAATAGACCTGTCCCTTTTGGCAGGTCGGTACAATAGATGGGATTAAGAATGACCGAGGGGACCTTATGATCAAACTTGTGCTGACCGATATGGACGATACACTGATTCCAGCCGGGCATGACGGTGCCAGCGACTACGCCATTGAGGGTATTCATGCCATGCAGGCGGCGGGTTTGCACTTTGGGCCGGTTTCGGGTCGTCAGCCGTCCGCGATGGGCTGGATGTTCCGCAATCGCTCCGAGTGCTTCTCGACCGGTGCGTTTTGCAACGGCCAGGTGATGTTTGTCGATGGCGAAGTAGTCGCTTCGCGCGCAATCGATAACGATGTCCTTATGCGCTTAGCCGATTATTTTGAACAGGAGACCGACGATACGTATTTGAAGGTCTACCGTCTGGGTGATGACTTTTGGAATAACGATGCCTATTGCGTGACAAGCGATCCCGAGCGTGTGCGTCGCGCCATGAAGTCAGGCGGCAACGCGTGGCTCAAGGGCGAAGAGGCTCCCTGTCGTCCTGTCGTTGACGATGCCCCGGTATACAAGGCGAATATCTGGAGCGCCCGTTCGCGCGAGGAGCTCGCCGAGCTGCGCGAGCGTGTTGCCGCTGAGGTGCCGGAGCTCTCGCTCGTGTTTCCCAACAACCGCGTGCGCCTGTTCGACGTTCTTCCGACCGGCTGGGACAAGGGCTGCGCTGCGCTGGAGCTGGTGCGTGCTTTGGGCCTGATGCCCGACGAGGTGGCCGTATTCGGCGATTCCGATAACGATTTGCCCATGATCGATGCCGTTCCCAACTCCGTTGCAGTCGCCAATGCCAACGAGGCCGTCACGGCTGCCGCACGCTGGCATATCGGCGCTGCGGCAGATGATGCGGTTGCCGGGGCTCTGCATCAGATTGCCGCCTGCGCCGCGACGGGAGAGATGCCGTCGTTTATGAGCCAAATGGACACGGCGGGTTTCGACGTCACAAACGTCTAGGGAGAAAGCCATGAAGCTCCAGCAACTCAGATATGTCGTTAAGGTTGCCGAATGCGGCAGCATCACCGAGGCCTCGCGCCGGCTCTTTGTGTCGCAGCCTTCGATTACCGCGTCGATCCGCGATCTCGAAAACGAGATGGGTGTGCATATCTTTGAGCGCACCAACAAGGGTGTCATTGTGTCCGAGGAAGGCGAGACCTTCTTGGGGTACGCGCGCCAGGTGCTCGACCAGGCCGACCTGCTCGAGGGCAAGTACAAAGGCACGTCCGAGCAGGTGCCGCACTTTAGTGTGAGCTGCCAGCATTATTCCTTTGCCGGCAACGCGTTTGTCGATGTGATCCGCGAGTTCGATGCCGCGCGCTACGACTTTACCCTACGCGAGGAACAGACCCACGAAATTATCGAGGATGTCGCGCATATGAAAAGCGAACTCGGCATCCTGTATCTGTCGGAGCACAATCGCGAGGTCATCGAGCGCATGCTTGCCGCCAACGAGCTCGTGTTCGAAGGGCTCTTCTGCGCCACGCCGCATGTCTTCGTCTGCGCCGACCATCCGCTGGCGGGCCGCTCCAGCGTGACGCTCGAGGATCTGGAAGACTACCCGTTCCTGTCCTACGAGCAGGGCAGCTACAACTCGTTTTACTATTCCGAGGAGCTGACCTCGACGTTCGAGCGTCGCAAAAATATCCGCGTGCGCGACCGTGCGACGTTGTTCAATTTGGCCATGGGCCTCAACGGCTACACGGTATGCTCGGGCGTGATCAGCCACGAGCTCAACGGCCCCGGCATTATCTCGATTCCGCTCGACGTGGACGAGTACATGGAGATTGGCATCATCACGCGCAAGAACACGACGCTCACGCGCTACGGTCGGGCCTATATCGACGCGATTCGTCAGCATATCTAGGCTGCTGTGCTCCGCACGGTTCAAGTCTCTTTATGACAGTCCAGACTGATATAGGAAGCATCTATATCAAACTGTTATAAACGTATATTTTACGATGACCATATGAGCGCTCATACTCTGTCCCAGTAAAGCAACCAATGCAAAGGGAGATATCTATGAGCACTTCGATTCAACCGAACGCGCCGTTTCGTGCCGATATCGTCGGCAGTTTTCTTCGTCCGCAGGCTGTAAAGGATGCCCGTGCCGCCTATGTCGCGGGTAAACTCGACGCTTCCGGCCTTAAGGCCGTCGAGGACGAGGCCATCCGCGACTTAGTGGCCAAGCAGAAGGCCGCCGGCCTGCAGGTGATCACCGATGGCGAGTTCCGCCGCAGCTACTGGCACCTCGATTTTATGTGGGGCCTTAACGGCATTGAGCGCCGCACCTCACGCACGGGTTATACGTTCCATGACGAGGAGACGACGGCCGACACCGCCGTGGTTACCGGTCCCATTAGCGGCGAGAACCACCCGTTCGTCGAGCATTTTAAGTTTGTCAAGGCGCTTGAGGGGGAGGGCCAGGTCGCGCGTCAAACCATTCCGGCGCCGATCCAGACGTTCTCGGAGGTTACGCTCGACCGCTGCGATGGACAGCAGGAGAGTCTGCGCGCCGTCTACAAGACCGATGAGGAACTTGCCGACGCCATTGCAGCCGCTTATCGCACGGTGATCGCCGACCTGTATGCCGCGGGCTGCCGCAACATCCAATTTGATGACTGCACCTGGGGCATCTATTGCGATACGGACTTTGTGTCCAAGACTGGCATGAGCCCGGTTGACCTGCAAAAGGTGAGCGAGCTGGGCGTGGCGCTCAACAATGCTGCCATCGCGGGCAAGCCCGACGATCTGGTTATCAACACGCATGTGTGCCGCGGCAACTATCACTCCACGTATGCCTTCGAGGGTGGTTACGATCCCATTGCGCCGTACCTGTTCGCACATGAGAACGTCGACGCGTTCTACCTTGAGTTCGATACGCCACGCGCCGGTGGCTTTGAGCCGCTTAAGTACGTTGCTCCCGGCAAGAAGGTCGTGCTGGGCCTGGTGACCACCAAGGCGGCTGAGCTTGAGGACGAGGACGTTATCGTCGAACGTATCCAAGAGGCCGCAAAGTATGTGCCGCTCGAGAACCTGTATCTGTCGCCCCAGTGCGGCTTCGCCAGCTGCGAGATTGGCAACAAGCTGACCGAGGACGAGCAATGGGCAAAGATCGCGCTGGTCAAGCGCATTGCTGAGCGCGTTTGGAAATAGCGGTACCGTTCGAAGGTGACGGCGCGTGCGAGACATGGCGTATCACGTACAATGGTTCGGATCGTATCGTTCGGGCAGGTTATCTGATATGCCCGATCGCCCTTCCATTCGAAAGGACATCCATGTCCCAGTCCTCGACGCCCGCCGTCGGCGATGCCATCTACGACGCATCGTCGCTCGGCCGCCCGCGCATGTTTGTGTTGGGTTTGCAACATATGTTTGCGATGTTCGGAGCCACGGTGCTCGTGCCCGTGCTCACCGGCCTTTCCGTTTCGACGACGCTTCTGTTCGCCGGCATTGGCACGCTGCTGTTTCATTTTCTATCGCGCGGTAAGGTGCCGGCATTTTTGGGCTCATCGTTTGCCTTTATTGCCGGTTATGCCGCAATCGCGCCCAACGGCGAGGTCGAGCTTTTGCCCTACGCTTGCCTGGGCGTAGCCTGCGCCGGTCTGCTCTATCCGGTGCTGGCGGCGCTCTTCCGCGCGTTTGGCGCCAAGCGCGTCATGCGCTTCTTTCCGCCGGTAGTGACGGGCCCCATCGTCATTTCCATCGGCTTGATCCTGGC
>CABUZD010000116.1 GCA_902495945.1 uncultured Collinsella sp. | reverse complement strand
CGCAGGTTGTCGAGCGTCACGCGCGGCTTATAGTAAAAGCCCTGCACGGCGGCCTCGGAAACCGTCTGCATCAGGTTGACGTAGCCCTCCTGGTCTTTGGCCAGAAGGATCATGTGGTAAAGCTCGGGCTTATGGTCGCGGGCGAGCGTCTCGTCCGGCGTAAAGTAGACCTCGCAGCCAAAGATGGGTTTGATGACCAGGGGCGGCTTGAGCTCGTCGATATTGCCCTTCTCATCCCACATGGCCATGTCCTTCACATACTGGGCATACTCGCGCGGGTTTTCCTCGGGATCGGGCTCCACCAGCTCGTCGCGGCGGTCCTTTTCCAAGAAGGCCTTGTCGTGGCTCCAGGTTTTATACTCGGGCGTGTTGTGATTGACGGCGTCGCAGGCCAGCGCCAGGTCGGGCACGCCATACATGTAGCCGTGGTCGGTAATGGCCACGGCGGGCATGCCAAGCTCAACGGCACGGTTGACCATATCCTGGATACGGGTTGCGCCGTCGAGCATGGAGAAGACAGTGTGGTTGTGCAGATGGACGAATGCCATGTGATGAGCTCCGATGCGGGTTCGTGTTCTGACTGAACGATTTTACCCCACGGCACGGACAGCACCCGAACCTAGCCAAACCCACACGGCTCCTCTTGCAGTTGCGGTGAAATAGTTCCTGCTTGGGCCACCTGGGCCGCAATACAGGAACTATTCCACCGCAAGTTATCTGAGGGCTAGAGGTTGTAGGTGACTACTTGGGGTTCGGCGGGTTCGACGAAGATGGCGGGGTTCGCTTGCTCCACGCGAACGAACTTGACGGTCACGGCCTCAAAGCCCGCCTTGTGCAGAACATCAGCGTAGACGCGCGCCTGCAGGGCGTGCTTCTCGAGCAGCTGGTCCGGCGTCTCATCCGGCGTGCCACCCGTCTTGTAATCGATGACCAGTGCGCGCGACGGATCGGCCGGGTCGGTGGCCAGTGCATCGATGGCGCCCTCGGCATAGGCGCCGTAGCGGGCGATATCCTCGTCCTCGCAGCCCAGCGAGAAGAACGGCACCTCGGCACGGATGCACGGCCACGCGAGCAGCTCGGCACGAACCGACGACTTGAGCCAGCGATCCAGAGCGACATCGAAGCGCTCGCGCTGTTCCGGCGTCAGGCGCCACAAGCGAGCCAGGGCGTCGGCACGCTCAGCGGGCAGCGCATCGGCACCCATCTCGATGAGCCACTGGCAGGCGGCATGGAACGCCGAGCCCAGCGCCATGGGGTTGCCGGCGGACTCAACGGCGGCCACGTCTGCATCCGTCATCTCGGAACCATCCGACTCCGCATCATCGCCGGACTCGTCCATGGGAACATGAGCCTCGGCGGCACGGTCTTCCGTCTCGGCATGGAGCGCCGCGGCGATTGACGAGTAGCTATACGAATCACGCATCGGATACGGACAGATGCCCATGCGCACGCCCACTGCCTGGGGATACACAAGCTCAAACGAATCGGGCTTGGGGTCGGCAGGACCGGGGACGGTTGAGCGCGCAGCATTATCGGCGGCATCGGCATCGCCACGAACAAGCCTGCCCTCGACATCCAGCGAAGCGTTGGCCTCAAACGCCTGCTCGCCAAACGTAAAGTCCGCCAGCGAGATGAGCTCGTAGTCGCCCGGCTTGGAGTTGTCGAACACCAAACGGTCGCTATCGAGCTGCGGCATACCCAGAGCATCCGTCGGCAGAATGCGGCGCAGGACATCGTAGGTCAGATCGGTCTCGACATCGAAGGTCGGCGCCGTCACCTTGCCGCGGCTCACGCCGGCATCCATCGCCAGAATGACCAGCTCGCGCGCTCGCGTCATGGCAACGTAGAGCAAGCGGGCCCGTTCCTCGAGCGAAAGCTGCAGGTCGTCGTTACGCAGGCGGGCAAATGCCTCGGCGGGAGAGCCCGTCGCGCATACGTCCTCCATGAGCTCCGGCGGCAGCCACAGCGACGTACCCTTGCCCTTAAACGTATGCTCAAACTGTTTTTTGACGTCGTCGCCCTTCACGAAGGTACCGTCGGCGAGCTTAACGCCGTCGAAGTGTGCCGGCAGTGCCACGACCTGCGCTCCGCCCTCGACGCGACCCATCTGTGCCGCACCCGAGGACTTACGCACGCCAAAACACTCGGCAACCGCCACGACCGGATATTCCAAGCCCTTGGACGCATGCACGGTCATGATGCGTACCGCGCCGTCACCCTCCTCGTTGAGGGCACCCGGGGCCTCCTTGCCCGCCAAGAAGCGGTCGAAGGCGAGCGCGATGGAGCGCGGCGAGTTACCGAACTCGGCCTCTGCCTCGGCCACGGCATCGAGCGCCTTGAGCACGTTGGCGGCAATGGCCTTGCCCTCGGGGCCGCGCTGCGCCAGACGCACGAACCAGCCGGAGGCATTGACCACGTCGCGCGCGATGGCAGCAAACGAATCACGCCCCACGCGACGCAGTGCGTAGCGTAGCACCTCGCGGGCGCGCGTTACGAGCGGCAAGCCCTGCAAGCCCGGCACATCGGAATCGCTCATGATGCCCGCATCGATGTTGCGACGCGACGTCTCGCCCGTCTGCGCGTCGAGCTTGGTCGCCAGCGCCAGGAACTCCTGGGCGCCGAGTGCAAACATCGGCGAGGCCAACAGCGGCATAAGGCCCTGCGCCGTATCGGCCGGATTGGCAAGTGCGCACACCAGGGCACGCACCGTCTGCACCTCGGCTGCCTGGGCAAAGACCGAGCCACCTGCGATCACGCAGTCGAGCCCTTGGTCGCGGAAGGCCTGCGCATAGACATCGGCGTTGGTCATGCGGCCCAGCAGCAGGACCATGCTGCCCTGAGGCTGCCCCACTTTGACGAGCGCTTGGAACCGCTCCGCAATCGCACGAGCTTTCGCCTGCGTTCGCTCCTGCATGCTGCCACCGGCAACGAAGACCGCCTGGCGGCGCGAAGCCTTCGCCTTGAGCTTGTCCTCGCGATCGTCACTCGGCTCAAGATCCAAGAACCCCTGCATCAAACCACCGGTATCGCCGTCAAAGACGCGCGCCACATAGCGCAGCACCTCGTCGTGGCTGCGGAAGTTACGCACGAGTTTGACGAGCTCGCCGGCGGGGGCATCGGAGACGGCAGTCGTCTCGGGCGCAGCAGAGGAGCCCACCTTGCGCTCCTGGCGACGGAACACCTCGACCTCGGCGCCACGGAAGCGGTAGATCGACTGCTGCGCATCGCCCACGGTGCACAGCGCGCGCTCCCCCGCGCCCGTCAGATAGCGAATCAGATCGACCTGCATCTGGTCGGTATCTTGGAACTCGTCAATCATGACCATCTTAAAGCGGCCCTCGTAGGCGGCTCGGATGGCGGGATAATCGCGCAGCGCCTCGTATGCCATGCGCAACAGATCGTTATTGTCGAGTGCGGACTGGTCAGCCTTGAGCGCACGGTACTCCGTCTCTACGGCACGGGCAAGCCCCGTCAGCGCATCAAGTGCCGAGTCACCGCAAGCCAGCACAATATTGACGAACGTATCGGCAGCCTCTGCCTTGAGAAGCTCGACATTCTCCTTTGGGAACATCTTGCTCGCCCGAGGCATGCTGCATGACATCATGAGCCGCGCCACATCCGCCATGGTCTTGCCGCTCGCCTCGAACGCGTCGATGGCCTCGAGCGCCACCTGCGCCTTTTCGGTCGCCGCCTTGCTCGCGCCGAGCGCCGCGCGATAGGCGTCTGCCAGGGCCGAGGTATCGGCACAGCCACGCGCCACGCGCACATCGTCCATGCCGCCCGGCAGCTGGCTCGATAGCTCCAGCAGGTCGCGCACCAGGCCTTTGATGGTGGTACCGGCGCCAAACGGCCCGCCCTCGCCCGCCATGGGATACCAAGCGTAGAGGGCCTTAAGCGAGGCGGCGAGCTCGGGCGCGGCATCGGGCGCCGTCGCGCGCCCCAGCACATGCTCGACAGCCTGATCCATAAGCTCATCGGTATCGGTGAGCACCGTGAACTCGGGATCGATGCCCAGCTCCAACGCATGCGCGCGCAGGATGCGCGAGCACATGCCGTGAATGGTCGAAATCCACGCGTCGTCGACCGTCAGGGCCTCTTCGTCCATACCCTCTTCGATAAGCGCACGGCGCACACGGTCGCGAATCTCAGCCGCGGCGTCTTTGGTAAAGGTAATGGCGAGCACCTGATCCAGATGCTCGACAAACGGACCGGATTCGGGCGAGAGCGCGTAGACGATGCGGCGCGTAAGGGTAAAGGTCTTGCCCGAGCCGGCACCCGCCGAGACAAACAGCGGGCGGTCGAGCGTTTTGACGACTTGCAGCTGTTGCGGCATCAAAGTCGAAAGATCCATGGTCTACACGTCCCTCCTTACAAACGTTCCTTCGTGGTTATACGAGCAGCGCGCATGCGCAGCCTGCGCCGATGTCGGGTCAACAGCGGCGACGTCGCCCGCCTCGAGTTCGCGCAGCCGCTCGGCGATGCCGGCCTCCACGCGGTCGAGCAGCGCATCGAAGTCCATGTTGCCGCCCTCGCCCGGAAAGCCCTTCTTGAGGCCCGGGATGCGACCGTCGCCGCGCTCCTGCTCCAACAGCTCGGTGCTCGCGGCACCGCGCAGCGCGGGCTTGCCGCCCTTGGTGGAAAAGTAAAGCGCCGCACGGGTATTCAGATCCAGCGCCCGGCGCATGGCCTGGGCGTAGATGAGCGTCTGGGTATGCGGCGGCAGCCAGCGCGGGTCGTCGGCGGGCACCGCGCCCGTCTTCTCGTCGAACACCGTGGGGTCGGCGAGCTTAAACTCCTCGACACCCGAACGATGCTTGTAGTCGATTACCACGGCGCGGTTCTCGGCGTCCACATCCACGCGGTCGATGCGCCCGCCGAGCGGCCAACCGGCATACTCGACCTGGAGCTCGTTGAACGCAAACTCCAGGTAGCGCGGAGCGAAGGGGGTGAGCGCCTCGGACTCGTAGGCAAGCACGCCTTCCAGCTGCGGCAGAATCTCGGCCACCTGACGTTCCTCCACCGGGGAAAGCGGCACGAGCGGACCCTCAGTACCGCGCTTGCCGGCGTGCTCGGCCAACGTCTCGTCAAAGACCTCGCGCAGCAGCTCCTGAGCGCGCGGCAGATTCTCGGGCGTCACGCGCTCCATGCCCTCCTGGGGCAGACGGGCATGCAAGTGCTCCAGCACGTCATGGACAAAGTTGCCCTTCTCCATGTTGCCAAAGCCCGCGTCGATGGACTGAGGTTTGACGCGATACGACACGAACCAGCACAGCGGGCAGGTGGAATAGGCCTCGATCTGCGAGGCGGACGTCAGGCGCGGCACGAGCGGCGCGTCCTCGTCCTCGCCGTCACGACGGCGCAGGACCAAATACGGCACGGCCTCGGCACTCAGATGCTGAGGGGCTTCACAGGTCACGCGCTCGCGCTTGAGACCTTCGCCTGCCGCGGGATCGAAGTCCCTTACGATATCGCCCTCACCCACGCACTTCGCCTTGTCGGCGCCAGCGGCCTTGTCAGTGTCAGCGACCTTAGCGTCGTCAGCTGCCTTGTCGGCGTCTGCGGCCTTAGCAGCGTCAGCGGCCTCGGCATGCGCCCGCAGCTCGGTCCACACGGCAGCCGGGTAACACTCGCGCGCCTGGCGATCGTGCGTCACGCGCGCAAGCGCAACCGGACCACGCGACGCTTGCATCGCGTG
>CABUZD010000115.1 GCA_902495945.1 uncultured Collinsella sp. | reverse complement strand
TCGACGGCGCCGTCGACCTGGTCTCCGCCGAGCTTACCGGCGATCTGGACACCATCCTGTCCTGGGCCGACGAGATTCGCCTGGACGAGACCTGTGGCCATGCCAACCATGTGCGCGTCAACGCCGACAATCCCGAGGATGCCGAGCTTGCGCTCGAGTTTGGCGCCGAGGCCATCGGCCTGTGCCGCACCGAGCACATGTTCCTGGGCGACCGCAAGAACATCATCCAGAGCTTTATCCTGTCTGACGATGAGGCCGTGAAGCAGCAGGCCCTGGCCGACCTGCTCAAGGTTCAGACCGAGGACTTCCTGGCGATGTTCAAGACCATGTCCGGTCGCGATGTGGTCGTCCGCCTGCTCGATCCGCCGCTTCATGAGTTCCTGGATAATCCTCGCGAGCTCGAGGTCGCCATCACCAAGAAGGAAGCCGCCGGCGCCAGCGAGGAAGAGCTTGCAGCCCTGCGCGCCCGCCTGCGTCGTATCGACGGCATGGTCGAGTCGAACCCCATGCTCGGCCTGCGCGGCGTTCGCCTGTCCGTCGTCTTTAGCGATCTGCCACTCATGCAGGTTCGCGCCGTCGCCACGGCTGCTGCCCGCCTTATCAAGGAGGGCGTCGACCCGCGACCCGAGATCATGGTTCCGCTCGTCTCCATCACGGCGGAGCATGTCCAGACCCGCGAGGTCATCGAGCGGGTAATCGCCGAGGTTTCTGCCGAGGAGGGCGTCGAGCTCAATATTCCCGTGGGCACGATGCTCGAGCTGCCACGCGCCTGCATGGTCGCTGACGAGATCGCGCGTCATGCCGACTTCTTCTGCTTTGGCACCAACGACCTCACCCAGACCACCTTCGGCTTCTCTCGTGACGATGCCGAGGCTAAGTTCATCCCGCTGTACATGCACAAGAAGATCTTGAAGGACAACCCCTTCGAGACCATTGACACGGCGGTGCTCGAGCTGGTGCGCATGGCCGTCGAGAAGGGCCGCGCCACCAACCCCGACATGCACTTTGGCGTGTGCGGCGAGCACGGCGGCGACCCCAAGTCCATCAAGGGTCTGTTTAATGTGGCCGACGTGGACTACGTGTCCTGCTCGCCCTACCGCGTGCCCCTCGCACGCCTGGCTGCCGCCCAGGCCAAGCTCGAGGCGAAGCGCTCCGCCTAACGTTTTGGGTTCAGACGCCTAACGTAGCCCCCCTTCATGCCGTCCGTCTCATTCGTGAGGCGGACGGTTATCATGTGCGGGTTTTGTCTTTTTGTCTGCGTAAAAAATTGTTCTTGCAGCAGAAACCCGCGCGTGTATACTCGAATACGTTTGTTCAACTACGTGCCGGCCAGAGTGGTACGGCACCTCTAGAAGAGTAAGGAATTGCACATGGATTACATCCGCGCAATCGAGCGTCAGCAGATCCGCGAGGACATTCCTCAGGTTCGCGTCGCCGACAACGTCAAGGTTCACTACCGCATTAAGGAAGGCGACCGCGAGCGCATCCAGGTCTTCCAGGGCGACGTCATCCGCATGGCCGGCGCCGGTGCCCGCGAGACCTTCACCGTCCGCAAGATGTCCTTCGGTGTCGGTGTTGAGCGTACCTTCCCGCTTCACAGCCCCAAGATCGCCAAGCTCGAGGTCGTTCGTCATGGTCGCGTCCGTCGCGCCAAGCTGTACTACCTCCGCGACAAGGTGGGCAAGGCTGCTCGCATCCCCGAGAAGCGCTAAGAAGATCGCAGCGTCTGTCCACTCGTTTGGACGTAAGGGTCACCTTCGGGTGGCCCTTCTTTTTATCTGATTTGCATGCAAGGAGGGCCTGGTATGGCCAATATGACGAGCTCGGTTTCGGCATCGCAGGTTGCCGGAGAGCTGGCGAGCGCAACGTTTGAGGAGATCCCCGCCCTCGTGGAGCATTATCGCGAGGACCCGCGCCAGCAGGTGATCAAGGCTTGTGAACGCGCCCTCAAACGCCATTCCAAAGAGGTTGCCGAGCGCGAGCGCGTCAATGGCATGTACGAGCTTATGCATGAGCTTGGCGGCGATGGGGTGGTCGTTGGTGTCGACGAGGTGGGCCGTGGCTCGGTAGCGGGTCCCTTAACCGTGTGTGCCGTGTGCCTTCCCATGGAGCCGCGCGTCTGGGGCATCAACGATTCCAAAAAGCTCACGCCGGCGCGCCGCGAGCTGCTCTCTGTGAAGATTGCCGAGGTGGCGACGGCGATTGGTTTTTGCCATATCGCGCCTAAGGATATCGATGAGATGGGTATGGCCCGCGCCATCCGCGTTGCCGTCGCGGGCGCCGTGGCCGATACGGGACTTGAACCCGACTGCGTCCTCATGGATGGCAACCCCTTGGGCGCCGTTCCCAATGAGCGCGACGTGGTGAAGGGCGATGCCAAGATCGCCTGTATCGCCGCGGCGTCCATCATGGCCAAGGTCACGCGTGACGAGATGATGGTCGAGTACGACGCCGAGTACCCCGAGTACCATCTGGCCGAGTCGAAGGGCTATGCGAGCCCCGAGCACATCGAGGCCATTCGCAAACATGGACTTTGTCCGCTGCACCGCGTGAGCTTTTGCGGAAACTTTCTGCAGACTGAGCGCCTTTTCTAGGTCAATTGTGGAGACAGGGACCTCTGGGGTTTTATAAACCTGCTGGTAGCGGGCCGTATGCAACACCATTGCTGCGTACGGCCCGTTTTTTGACGGCATTTGGTCAGCTTTTGGTTTGCTTCCGGTACTTACCCGCATGAAAGGTGCTCTCATCATCGGGGCAATGCAGTGTGCGGGAAAGGAGACCCCATGAGTGCCGCAAGCAAAAAGAGTAAGACGCAGCAGCTCAAGGAGTGTTGGGAAAACGGCAAGCTCGACTGCGGGGCGATGACGCCCGAGTTTATCAAGGGACTCAGTCCTCGCGAGCTGGGCATGCTGGGCGAGCTGATCACCATCGACTACTTTAACGAGCGCGGCTACACCTTGCTGGAGCAGGGTTATCGTTGCACCGAGGGCGAGGCCGACCTGGTGCTGCTCGATGAGCTCGACGATGTCGTGGTGATGGCCGAGGTCAAGACCAGACGCGTTGCGCTGGATTGCAGCACGCGGGTCTTTCCCGAGGAGGCCGTGGACGCCCAAAAGCAACGTCGCTACCGCCGCATCGCAAGTTGCTATCTCATGGAGCATTATCCGCTCAAGGCGATTCGCTTCGATGCCGTGGGCGTTACCATTCGCGGCGGGCATATCGCCGAGATCGAGCACCAGTACAACGCGTTCGATTGGCAGGTGTCGTGATGGCGTTCGAGACGTTTGCCGTTCACGCGGCCTGCATCCGCGGCGTCGAGGCGATTCCCGTCACGGTCGAGGTCTCGCTTGCCGGCGGCGTTCCGGGCATCCAGATGCTCGGCATACCGAGTATGGAGGTGATGGAGTCGCGCGGTCGTATTCGCTGCGCGATGCGCTCCGCCGGGTTCGAGATCCCGCGCTCGGGCATTACGGTCAATCTGGCGCCCGGCGATATCCGCAAGACCGGTAGCGGCTTTGATCTGCCCATCGCCATCGCGGTATTGGCGGCCGATGGGCAGATTCCCCGCGACAACCTCGATCGTTGTCTTATCGCTGGTGAGCTTGGCTTGGACGGTACGGTGCTTCCTGTCAAGGGCGAGGTGGCGTTTCAGTTATTGGCGCGTGATTTGGGGCTGTCCTTTATCGCCGGCAGGTCAGACCAGCATGTGCCACTCGCGGGCGTGGATTGCGGATTCATCGATCATTTGTCTCAGCTTGCTCATGGTATGGGCGATGCCGCGCGGCACTACTTGGATTCCGAGGGCGTCGAAGCGACCTTTGAGCCTGAGCTCGACTATGCCGACGTGCTGGGGCAGGAAGTCGCTAAACGCGGCATGGCGCTTGCGGCGGCAGGAGAACTCGGCTTGCTCATGATCGGGTCTCCGGGATCGGGCAAGACGATGCTCGCACGCCGTATGACCGGCATCCTGCCCGAGCTTTCCGTTGAGGATCAGCAGGAGGCACTGTGCATCCATTCGGTTTTGGGTGAGAACATTGATGGCTTGTTGGCGGGGCACCGCCCCTTCCGCAGTCCCCACCACAGTATTTCGACCGCAGGCCTTATCGGCGGCGGGCGCCCGGTGCACCCGGGTGAGATCAGCCTTGCTCATGGCGGCGTGCTCTTTTTGGACGAGCTTGCCGAGTTTCCCACGGGTGTACTGCAGACGCTCAGACAGCCTATCGAGCGCGGCTACGTGAGGATCGTACGCGTCGATGGGGCTTTTACCTTCCCGTCGCGCTTTCAGCTGCTGGCTGCGAGCAATCCCTGCCCCTGCGGCTTTTTGGGCGATCGCGAGGTACCGTGTCGCTGCTCGGCGGCGATGGTCGAGCGCTATCGGTCTAAACTGCGCGGTCCTTTGGCCGACCGTATCGACATGATGATCGATGTGACCCGTCCCGACCCTCAAGTGATTATCGAGGGCGCAGAGGGTATGTCGTCGGCCGAGTTACGTGACTACGTTGTGCGCGGTCGCGCTTTTCGCGCTTGGCGCGAGTCCCGTATGGACGATGCGGATGCCGAGGCCGAGGATGACGAGACGCGGTCCATTGACGGCGTCGTTTCGACCTTCGAGCTCGATGATGCTGCCGAGAAATGCGTACTCGGCCTATCCAAACGCACGCATCTCACGGGCCGCGGCATCGTACGCCTGGTGCGTATCGCGCGTACAATCGCTGACGTCGCCGAGAGCGAGCAAGTGACGCAGGACCACGTGCTCGAGGCGGCGATGTACCAGGGAAGGAGGGACCAATGATGGCCGAGGGGACCTTTGAGCTGCATCCAGGTGATGCATTGTATCCCGAGACCGTTTTGGAGCTTTCTGATGTACCCCAGACGCTCTATGTGTGTGGCAACCCCGAGGTGCTTTCGACGCCCGCGCTCTCCATCATCGGCGCGCGTAAGGCCTCGCCGTATGGTCTTGCCGTGGCAGAGCTTGCGGCAAAGGTGGCGGTCGAGGCGGGAGTGACGGTAGTTTCGGGCGGCGCGGTCGGTTGTGACCAGGCCTCGGGTTGGGCTGCGGTCAACGCCGGCGGCAAACACATCGTGGTGCTGGGGACGGGCGCCGACGTGGTCTACCCGCGTTCGAGCGCGGGGCTTATTACTCGCACGCTCGATACGGGTGGCGCGGTCGTGTCGATCTCTCCGTGGGGCATGGGTCCGCGCAAGTTCGCCTTTCCGCGCCGCAATCGCGTGATCGCGGCCCTGTCGCAAGCCCTCTTTGTATCCGAGGCGGGTATGCCTTCTGGGACGTTTTCTACAGCCGAGGCTGCTATGGATTTGGGGCGCGAACTTCTTGCCGTGCCGGGGTCGATCCTATCGCCCGAGTCGCGTGGCACGAATTACCTCATTGCGAACGGTGCCTGCTGCATCATCGACGAGGAATCTATCGAGATGGCTATCTCACGCATCTACGGAACCCTGCGCTACTCGCGCCCCGATGCTCCCGGCATTGCCGACCTGGATCCAACGCAGCAGACCGTGATGCATGCGCTCATCGCATCTCCGCTCAAGGTCGACGACATCGCGGCGCTCGTCTCGCTCGATGCAGTTGGCGTACTCAAACTCTTGGGTTCGCTTGAACTCGAGGGCCTTATCGAGCGCATGATGGATGGAAGGTATGCGCCCTCCAAGTTTGCCCTTCACGCCCAGACGCCCTTCGGTCACAATGGAAAACGTGTCAATTAGAAAGGTGTTTGCAGATGCAGTTCGATCAGGTGACAGT
>CABUZD010000114.1 GCA_902495945.1 uncultured Collinsella sp. | reverse complement strand
TTTACCCGCTGCTGCGGACAGTCCTGCTCGCACGAAGAGCACATTAAGTGCTCTTCGGCTCGTGCGGAACTTGCAGCGAGCAAAGGTAAGAACGCCCCGCCACATCGTTAACTCGCATGATGATAGCAAATACGACAAGCGAGATGCCTGCGACTTGCATGCATCTCGCTTTATCTAAATAACGTGGTTTTGAATCAACAACTAATTGTTACCCGCCCAAGCATGGTCGGGTTTTCCAAGTGCCGCAGATTGCCGTGAAAGAGGAGCGACGCGTACTTTGGTACGCGAGCGACGGTTTGAACGGCAAGGTGCGGTGCTTGGGAAAGCCGCCTAGCGGTAGCTGACGCTCTGCTGGGAATCCTTGACGACTACATCGTGGGCGCCGCCTTCGACGATGGAGGTGGAGCTAACCAGCGTTAGGCGTGCCTTTTCCTGGAGCTCGGGGATCGAGAGGGCACCGCAGTTGCACATCGTGGACTTGACCTTGTAGAGCGTGCCGCCCACACCGTCCTTGAGGGAGCCGGCGTAGGGAACGTAGGAGTCGACGCCCTCGACGAAGCTGAGCTTCGCGGCGCCGCCTAGGTCGTAGCGCTGCCAGTTGCGGGCACGCGCGGAACCCTCGCCCCAGTACTCCTTCATGTACTGGCCGTTGACGTTGACGCGCTCGGTCGGGCTCTCGTCGAAGCGGGCGAAGTAACGGCCCAGCATCATAAAGTCGGCACCCATGGCCAGGGCGAGCGTCATGTGGTAGTCGTAGACGATACCGCCGTCGGAGCACACGGGCACGTAAACACCGGTCTCCTCGTAGTACTCGTCACGGGCGCGGCAGACGTCGATCAACGCGGTGGCCTGGCCACGACCGATACCCTTGGTCTCGCGGGTAATGCAGATGGAACCGCCGCCGATACCGACCTTGATGAAGTCGGCACCGCAGTCGGCCAGGAAGCGGAAGCCCTCGGCGTCGACGACGTTACCGGCACCGACCTTGACGTCCTCGCCGTAGTTGGCGCGAATCCACTCGATGGTGCGCTTCTGCCACTCGCTGAAGCCCTCGGAGGAGTCGATGCACAGGACATCGGCGCCGGCCTCAATGAGCAGCGGCACGCGCTCGGCATAGTCGCGGGTGTTGATACCGGCGCCGACCATGTAGCGCTTGTCGTTATCGAGCAGCTCGTTGGGATTGGTCTTGTGGCTGTCGTAGTCCTTGCGGAAGACAATGCCCATAAGGTGATCGTTGTCGTCGACGATGGGCAGGGCGTTAAGCTTGTTGTCCCAGATGACGTCGTTGGCAACCTTGAGGCTGATGTTCTTGTCGCCCACGATGAGCTGCTCACGCGGGGTCATGAACTCGGAGACCTTCGTCTGGTGGTCATCGCGACTGGGGCGATAGTCACGGCTGGTGACGATGCCCAGAAGCTTGCCCTTGGGAGTGCCGTCGTCGGTAACCGGCATGGTGGAGTGACCGGTCTTCTCCTTGAGCTCGATGACCTGCTCCATGGTCATATCGGGGGTCAGCGTGGAATCGGACTGAACGAAGCCAGCCTTGTGATCCTTGACGGCCTTGACCATGGCGGCCTCGGACTCGGCGCTCTGGGAACCGTAAATGAAGGACAGGCCGCCCTCGGTAGCGAGCGCGACACCCATGTCGACGCCCGAGACGGACTGCAAGATGGCGGAAACCATGGGGATGTTCAGGGTGATTGCCGGCTTCTCACCGCGCTTAAAGCGGGTTAGCGGCGTCTTAAGAGAGACGTTGTTGGGGATGCACTGCGAGGACGAGTAACCAGGGACCAGCAGATACTCCGAAAACGTGTGGGACTCACCGGGAAAGAACGTAGCCATGTTTCTCCTTTTTCCATGCGACCGGTCGGCTGCAGGCCTCGTAGGACCCAGCCCAACCTTGGGCGCCCAATACTGGGGAAGTATCTTAACGCACTTTGACTGCTACAATGCATGATTTAAGAAGAGCACACGAGGGTTTGACGCAGGCTTTGCGTTTGCCCAGCAAACACTTTAGCGGGGAGACGTGGAGCACATGGAGTACAAGACGACGGCAAAGTTGGTCATTCAAGCGTGCGACAAGGATTTGCCGGGCGTCTTCGGCCACGGCTGCGTCTTGCTGCTGCAGGGTATCGCCCGCGAGCACTCGCTCAACCGAGCCGCCAAGAGCATGGGCATGGCGTATTCCAAGGCCTGGCGCATTGTAAACGAGGCAGAAGGTCAGCTGGGCTGCAAGCTCATCGAGCGCGACGGCGCCCGCGGATCCACCCTCACCCCCGCCGGTGAGCGAGCCATAGCGGTCTACGAAGAGCTGCAGGCCGACATCAACAACGTCATTGCCACCAAAGCAAACGACCTCATCGCCAGCATCAAAGAGTAGCTAATTTGCGAAGGGCGTTATCTAGGGTTGACGCCACAACCAGTGGGTTGTCGGTGCCGGCGTAGAGGCGGATGGTGCTCCCCTGCTTGCCACGTGGGGCCGAAAGGCGCGTCGTTGCGCCACCGGCGGGCAATGTGCGAAACTCCCCGGGCAAAGCATCGAACAGCTCGCCTGAGCTACGCTCGATAAGGTCAAATTCAACTGCCGGACCAAAGCCGTGCTCGAGGATTCCCGTTGCAACCGCATGGTCGGGATGAGAGCTCAGCCCGGGATAGCGCACGTTGCGCACCATCTCGTTGGCGGCCAGATACTCGGCCAGCGCACGTGCGCGGTCAAAGTGAGCCTGCATGCGAGCGTCGAGCGAGTCGAACCCGCGCTCCAGCACAGCGGCCTCGTCAGCAGGCAAATCAAGCTTGGCCAAGCCGCAGCCCTCAAGCAGGGCATGCGCGCACTCGGCAGCAGCATCCACATGATGGCGTTTGAGCTGCGAGCGCGCCACCGAAGCGGCAACGAGTTTGCACGGAGCCTTGCCGGCGCACACGCGATCGAGTGCCTCAAGCGACAGCGCAGCACCCAGCCGCAGCGGATCGCAGCCAAAAGCCAACGCCACGGTGTTGTCCACAACCAGCAACGCGCGGGCCTCACGCGCCGCGCGGCCCAGAGCGCGAAGGTCGGGCACACGCAGACCAAACCCGCCGATGGAGTTGACGAACCACCACAGGTGCGGACCCCCGGCATCAAACGAAGCATCAAAGCCCTCGGATGCGGCGGCAAACGCCTCGGCGGACGGCGAGCCCACGAGCACAACATCGCAGCCATCAAAGCCGCTCGCAAACGCATCGGCAAAGTCATCCGCAAAGGCCACCAGGCAGTCACCGGGACGCACAATCCCCAACAGCGACAGCGCCGCCGGCACATGCGGGGCCGCAAACAACCGCGCCTCACGCGCATCGGTCCTCAAAGCCCAGGCCTCTTCTAGCTGCTGTACGCCCATACGGCAACCTCCCTTCATTAACAAAAACCCACGATGCGGGTGTTCCCCGCATCGTGGGCAACGGCTGCAGTATAGCGCCGATATGCGACGAAACGCCTAGATGTTGAGCGCGTGGTAGGTCACATCCGCGCCCGGAGCGTCAACGGTCACGCCATAGGCCTCGGGATAGATGCGCGTCGAAAATACGAGCGCGCCATCGTTCACAAACACCTCGACCGACGAGACATCGCCAACAATGCGCACGTTACGAACCTCGTCAACGGGCTCCCAACGCACGGTACGACCGCAGCCGGCAGAAGCGCGACCCTCATCGGTAAATCGCATCTCAAAGCGCGAGGGCAGTTCGCCCTCAGCGGGCACAAACGCCAGCTTCAGCTCGCCATCAACGGTCGCGGTGAACGCATCGTCGACACCGTCAACAACAACGTCAAAGCAGGTATCGCCGGAAACCTCCAGCGAGCCCTCCCCCACACGCACCGAGGCATAATGGCGCTCGATCTCACGCGCCGGCTGCTGCAGTACCACGCCGCCGTCACCAGCCGTAAGCTCGCGCGGCACCGTCATGCAGTGCTGCCAGCCGCACACCACGGTGGGTGCGTTGCCATAGGTCGGCTCATCGGGCATGCCCATCCAGCCGATCAGAATGTGGCGACCGTCCTCGGCCGTGAACTCCTGCGGAGCATAGAAGTCAAAACCGGCGTCCCACAGGCGGAACTCGCCCAGCTCATAGGCACCGTCACCACCGGTAATGTCGCCCGATACAGGCATGTAGCCAGCGGCGTATACGTTGCCGCGGTCCCAACGGCCGCCCTCAAGGCCCTGGGGCGAGAAGGATAGGAACTTCACCGGCACACCGTCATCGGCCTTAAGCTCAAGATACCCCGGGCACTCCCACATAAAGCCAAAACGCTCAGGCGTAGACACACGGCTCTCAAGCTCCCAGCTCAACATATCGGCCGAGCCATACACCAAGATCTCGCCCACATCGCGCCCGGCACCCTCTCCGTGCATAGCGCAAAATCGACTATCGACATGCGGGCCATCCACGCGACGACGCGCGCCCAGCACCATGTGATAACGCCCGTCCGCGTCACGCCACACCTTGGGATCGCGCACATGGCAGGTCAAGTCCTCGGGATAATCATCGGACGCCAGCACCACGCGCTTTTGGCTGAACTCCCGACCGGCAAGGCCATCAACGCTCTCAACATAGACGGTATCGGCGCGGCGGCCGGTATTGACGTAGTCGTACGTGCCGTCCGCATCGGAAAGCTTCACGTTGCCCGTATAGAGCACGCGAATGCGACCGTCCTCGGCAAGCGCGGAGCCCGAATACACGCCATGGCAATCGAATGGCTCGTCGGGCAGCAGTGGGGCGCCAACGTAGTCCCACGTCATAAGATCGCGACTCGTCGCATGGCCCCAGACCTTAACGCCACCCTCGACATCAAACGGCGCATACTGAAAATAGGCATGGAACACGCCGCCCGCCTGGCAAAGACCGTTGGGGTCGTTGAGCCAGCCCGCCGGCGGCATAATGTGGAAGCGCTGGCCATATGCGCCATGACCGCACTCAGTGGCGGCGGCGTCAACAGCGGCAACCAGTTTTGCAAGATCGCGACCAAGTGCATTAGACATATCAAAGTCCTAACGGATCGAAAGTTACAAGGCGCCAGAGATCGGCGCCAAATGCGGGAAACGCCCGCGAGCATACAACCCGCGGGCACCCCTCAATCAAAAGCTCTTAGGCCTGCTCGGAAGCCTAGGGCTCTACCATGTACAGGACAAACGAGACGGCAAAGGAAACGACCGCGGCGACCGCAAACATGATCGCGTACTGCACGGGCTGGGCCAGGCACAGCAGGATACCGAAGATACCGGTAACGCCCGTGCCGGAGGCAGCCAGCGAAGTGAGCGCGCAGACCAGGGCACCGCAACCGCCGCCGATGCAGCCGGCGATGAAGGGCTTAAAGAAACGCAGGTTCACGCCGAAGATGGCAGGCTCGGTAATGCCCATGAAGGCGGACAGAGCCGAAGGAAGCGCCAGGCCCTTAATCTTGGCATCGCGGGTCTTAAAGGCAACGGCAAGCGCTGCGCCACCCTGGGCGATGTTTGCAGCGCTGGCGATGGGCAGCCAGTAGGTCACGCCGTACTGAGCGAGCTGGCCCAGGTCGATGGCGGTGTACATCTGGTGGATACCGGTAACGACCGTGGGGGCATAGAACAGGCCGACGATAAAGGAACCGATGCCGAAGGGCAGGGTCAGCAGGGCCTGGATCAGACCGAGGATGGCGTTCTCGGCCCAGACAAAGATGGGGCCGACGGCAACGAGCGTCACGAGCACGGTCACGAACACCGAGACGAGCGGGGTCACAAAGAGGTCGAACATCTCGGGAAC
>CABUZD010000113.1 GCA_902495945.1 uncultured Collinsella sp. | reverse complement strand
GCCGCGCCCGGCCCCCTGTGGGCGAGCAAGCGGACGACAAACACATCTGTCCAACAATTCGTGTGAAACACAATGAAAAACCGTTTGATGTGAGTTAATATAAACAACGTCGTGAATCTGACTCCTGCCACATGCATGACAGGGGTTAAACACAAAAAAGGAGTCAACTATGGTTTCTGAGAAGGCTACCCTCGTTAATCCTCAGGGTCTGCACATGCGTCCGGCTGGTCTGTTCGCCTCCACCATGGGCAAGTACGCCTGTGACGTGACGGTCGTTACCCCCGAGAAGGAGGTCAACGGCAAGTCCCCGATGGCCCTCATGGCTGCTGGTATCCCCTGCGGTACCGAGGTCGAGGTCAAGTGCGACGGCGCTGACGAGGCCGAGGCTCTGGCTGCTGCCATCGAGCTCATCAAGAGCGGTCTTGGCGAGTAGAACTCAAACGGGTCGCATGTTGAACAACTAAGTTCATATTTGGGGGCGCAGTGACCTGTTTTAAGGTAACTGCGCTCTTTTGTCATGGATATGGCAAAACGCTTTATCACATGACACGGAGAGAGGAATGGGAATGTATCAGGGAGTCAACGCTTCCGAGGGCATCGGTATCGGCACCGTCATGGTCGCCGTCGATCCCGACTTGACGTTTGAGCCGCACGATGTTGCTGATTCGGCAGCAGAGAAGGAGCGCTATCAGAACGCTCTTTCGGTCTTCTGTGAGAAGACCCAGGCTCAGGCCGACCACATGAAGGAGACGGTGGGCGAGGCCGAGGCCGAGATCATGAGCGGACACATTGTCCTGGCTCAGGACCCGGGTATGACCGACGCCATCAACGCCGCCATTGACGGCGGTACCTGCGCCGAGCAGGCGCTCATGGACACCTCGACCATGTTCGAGAACATGTTCCTGTCCATGGACGACGAGATGTTCCGTCTGCGCGCGGCCGACATCGCCGACATCCGCACCGGTATTCTGGCCGAGCTGCTGGGCAAGGAGGTCGTCGACCTCTCCGTCCTGCCCGAGAACACTGTCGTTGTCGTGCACGACCTCACGCCGTCCATGACCGCCACGATCGATAAGGCCCACGTTGCCGGTATCGTCACCGAGACCGGTGGCCGCACGTCGCACTCCGCGATCATTGCGCGCGCCCTCGAGATTCCGGCTGTCCTTTCGGTTTCCAACAGCTGCACCGCTCTGCGCAATGGCATGACCGTTGTCGTCGACGGCGGCAAGGGTATCGTTGAGGCCGATCCCGACGAGGAGACGCTCGCTGCCTACACCGCCAAGGCCGAGGCCTTCGCCGCCGAGAAGGCAGCCCTCGAGGCCTTCCGTGGCAAGCCGTCCGTGACTGCCGATGGCATCAAGAAGATCATCGCCTGCAACATCGGTAACCCCGATGACGTGCCCAACGCGCTCGATCACGACGCCGAGGCCATCGGTCTGTTCCGCTCCGAGTTCCTGTTCATGGACTCTGCTGAGCTTCCTTCCGAGGAGGAGCAGTTCAACGCCTACCGTAAGGTCGCCAGCGCGCTCAAGGGCGCTCCGGTCATCATCCGCACGCTCGATGTGGGTGGCGACAAGGAGATTCCGTATCTGCATATGGTCAAGGAAGACAACCCCTTCATGGGCTTCCGCGCCGTGCGTTACTGCCTGGCCAATCCCGACCAGTACAAGGTCCAGCTCCGCGCTCTGCTGCGCGCTAGTGCCTTCGGTGACGTCAAGATCATGATCCCGCTCGTCACCTGCGTCGAGGAGGTCTTGGCTGTCAAGGAGCTCGTCGAGCAGTGCAAGGCCGAGCTGACCGAAGAGGGCCGCAAGTTCAACGAGAACATCGAGGTCGGCATCATGGTCGAGACGCCTGCCGCTTCGCTGCTCGCAGACCGTCTTGCCGAGGTCGCCGACTTTTTCTCCATCGGCACCAACGACCTGATCGGCTACACCATGTGCGCCGACCGTGGCAACGACACCATCTCCAACCTGTATCAGGTTTACTATCCCGCCGTGCTCCGCTCGCTCAAGAACATCATCGAGAGCGGCGTGAAGGCCGGCATCATGGTCGGTATGTGCGGCGAGGCCGCTGCCGATCCGCTGCTCGAGCCGCTGCTGATCAGCTGGGGCCTGGAGGAGTTCTCGATGAGCGCTCCGTCGATCCTGCGCGCCCGCAAGACCATCAGCCAGTGGACCAAGGCCGAGTGCGACGAGCTCGCCGAGAAGGCGCTCGCCTGCAACACCGCCGCCGAGGTCAAGGCACTGCTCGAGTCCGCAGCTCGCTAATTTGGTATCAGAGGTAACCGCGTGGTTGGAATGGGCCGGCCACGCGGCCCTCACATATACAGGGGGTACTGTAAATGTTCTACACGCTAACCGCTAACCCGGCTGTCGACATGACGGTTTCGAGCTCTCCGCTCGAGCCCGACGAGAACGTCCGCACCGGCTCGGCCAGCTACACGGCTAACGGCAAGGGCCTCGACGTGTCCTTCGCCTTTAAGAAGATGGGCGTCGACACCGTCGCGCTCGGCTTCTTTGCTGGCTTCACGGGCAAGTTCATCGTCGAAGAGGTCATGAACCTGGGTTGCCTCTGCCGCCCGGTCTGGACCGACGGTATCACGCGCATTAACACCTACGTCAACGATGGCCAGCACGAGTACGGCATCCTGAACCCGGGTGCTCCGATCACGCCGCAGCACCAGGAGGAGCTCTACAACATCCTGGACACCGCGGGCGATCTTGAGTGCCTGATCGTCTCCGGCTCCGTGCCTCCCAAAGCTACGCCCGACTTCCTGGCTCAGGTCATGGAGCACGCTCAGGCTCGTGGCGCCGACGTCGTCCTGGACCTGTCCTCCGACAAGCTCAAGGAGCTCGCTCACAAGAAGCCGCTGCTCATCAAGCCGAACCATCACGAGATGAAGGCCATCTTCGGCGTGCCGGTCGACACCGACGACGAGGTTCGCGTCGCTATGAAGATGGCTCACGACGCTGGCGTTCAGAACGTGCTGCTCACCCGTGGTAGCCGCGGCGACGCTTACTTCTCCAACGGTGAGGACATCTGGTACGCCAAGCGTGAGTTCAACATCAAGCTGGTCTCTTCCGTCTGTGCCGGTGACTGCACCCTCGCTGCGTTCCTGCACAAGTGGTACAGGGATCGCGACAACGTCGAGGAGGCCATGAAGCTCGCTATGGCCACCGGCGCCAACGTTGCCGAGTCCGTCGGCATCGGCGACTTCGGTCACGTCGACGAGTACAGTAAGCGCGTTGCTGTCCGCAAGCTCGATCGTCAGTAATCGAAACGCGACATATTCGTGCGCATGCGGCGCCCCGGTTTCGGCCGGGGCGCCTTTTTTGTTCCGTCATAGGGGAGAGATGTCCTGCCGTACTTCATCGCTTCCACACCGTTCACCGAGTTGTCCTAGCCTTTTACCGATGCGTGGAATATACTTTCATTAACACGTTGCTTCGTGAAAGGAACATTCATGATTTACACGCTCACTGCAAATCCCGCCATTGATTACAACATCGCCTGCGACGGCCTTGACGCCAACACCGTCACGCGTACCCGCAATGCCGTCTACACGCCCAACGGCAAGGGTCTCAACGTCTCGTTTACGCTTGACCACTATGGTGTCGACACCACGATCCTTGGCTTCTTTGCCGGCTTCTCGGGTGAGTTTATCGTTAAGGGCGCCGAGGCCCTGGGCGTGCCCGTCAGGCCTGTGTGGACTGACGGCATCACGCGCGTCAACGTGTTCCTCAATGCCGGCCCCGACACCGAGTACAACATGGTCAACGCCGGTGCCGCCATCAACGAGGCCAACGAGCAGGAGATGTTTGAGCTTATCGATTCGCTCGATGACATGACCTGCCTGGTCATCAGCGGCTCGCTGCCTCCCAACACTTCCGAGGGCTTCTTGGCCGAGGTCCTGCGCCGCGTCAAGGCCAAGGGGGCCGAGTTCGTCCTCGACATCTCGAGCCATCAGTTGGCAGACCTCATTGCTATGGAGCCGCTGCTGATCAAGCCCAATGACGATGAGCTGCTCGACATCTTTGGCATTAAGGTGAGCGGTGGCGACGACGAGTCCGTTAAGGGCGCGATGGCCGAGCTGCACGCCAAGGGCGCCAAGAACGTGCTGCTGACCCTCGGTGGCGCCGGTGCGTACTTCTCCAACGGCGAGCATATCTGGTTTGCCAACCGCACCTTCGACGTCAAGCTGCTGTCGACCGTCTGCGCCGGCGATTCCTCGCTGGCCGCCTTCCTGTCCGTGTGGCACGACGCCCCCGAGCGAGTCGAGGATGCCTTGCGTCTTTCGATGGCCACCGGCGCCAACGTGGTCGAGTGCCCCGGTCTGGGCGATTTTGCCAAGGTGGACGAATATAAGAAGCACATCGAGGTTCGCCAGGTCTGCTAACCGCATCGAAAAATCGTTGCCGAACACCCGCTTTGGATCTCCGAGGCGGGTGTTTTTCGCTCGCTGAACGTATGTGGCGTCTGCTGTCTCGTTTTATCTAATCGACGACGCGATTGCGTGTGCGCGCTTTCTCGTTTCTTGTTAGACTTCTTGAGAACCATCGATTAACGCTCACAAGTGCAGGAGGCCATAGGCATGTGCAATGTTTCGCTCAACGGTACTCAACCGTCCGATGCGTCCCTGCGCGTCCTGCGCGCGCTTGAGGCGGCTGGTCTTGAGGCTTGGTACGTGGGCGGTTGGGTGCGCGACGCCCTGATGGGTTGCCCCAGCCACGATGTTGATATGTGCTGTAGCGGCCTGTGGCAGGAGTCCAAGGTGGCGCTCGAGGCCGCTGGTATCGCGGTCGTGGAGTCGGGCATTAAATTTGGCGGAATCACGGCTATTTCCGATGGCGAGCGTATCGAGGTCACCACGTACCGTCTGGATGGCTTTTACACCGATGGTCGCCATCCCCAGAGTGTGGAGCGTGCCGTCTCGCTCGAGGACGATCTGGCGCGCCGCGACTTTACCGTCAACGCTATGGCCTGGCATCCCGAGCGCGGGCTTGTCGACCGCTACGACGGCCAGGGTGACTTGGAGCGCAAGCTGATTCGCGCTGTCGGCGATCCCAAGCGTCGCTTTAACGAGGACGCCCTGCGCATGTTGCGTGCGGTGCGCTTTGCCTGCCGCCTGGACTTTATGATTGAGCCCGAGACTAAGCGCGCGCTTGCCGAGTGCGCGCCGCTGCTCGACGCCGTGGCGCGCGAGCGTGTGGGTATTGAGCTTGAGGGCATTCTTTCGACCGGTCATGGGGGAGACGCGATGCTCCGCTATCCCGAGCTCATCTGCGCCGCTGTGCCCGAGCTGGCCCCGGCCCGTGGCTTTGACCAGCGTAGCGTCTACCATGCCTTTAACGTCTACGAACATATCGCCCGTGTGCTGACGGTGGCAGGGGAGCTGGCGCTGTGCGACGGCATCGCGCCCTCGTCGAGCCTTATGTGGGCGGCGTTTTTGCACGATGTGTCCAAGCCCGATTGCTTTACGGTCGATCACGCCGGCAGCGGACACTTCTACGGTCATCCAGAGCTCGGCGCCAAGAAGGCGCGCGTCATTATGGATCGCCTGGCGCTCTCGCACGACCTGGTGCGCGACGTGTGCCTGCTCATCAAATATCACGACAAGCCGCTGCGCCCAGAGCGCTCCTGCCTGCTCAATATGATGCGCGCGCTTTCGGGCGAGGGCGTCGATACGTCGCGTCTGATTGACGAGCTCATGGATCTTAAGCGTGCTGACACGCTTGGCAAGGCCCCATCGCGCTTCTAATATGTCGAGACGATT
>CABUZD010000112.1 GCA_902495945.1 uncultured Collinsella sp. | reverse complement strand
GGTATTACCGGCGAGAACCTCGATTACGCGATCGGCAGGAGCGCCCTCGACCAGTTTGGAGATAGCCTTGAGATTGCCGTCGCAGCCGCCGGTAAACTCAACGCCCATCACCTTGTTGCCGTCATCGGAAAGGTCAAGGTGAATATTGCGAGCACACACGCCCTGAGGCTTGTAATCAAACGAAATCATGCGATCCCCTCTCAGAATGTTATTCGAGACGACTATTATCCCCGTCTTTCCCTAAATGCAACGAGGCGCTTTGCCGGCAACACACATTACCAGCAAAGCGCCCTAAAAAGCTAACGTTATGCCCGAACCTACTCGAAGCTCAGCTGCTCCAGACGATCAAAGACTGTGTCGATACGAGTGAGGAAGTCCCACGGATCAAAGATCTCGTCGAGCTTCTCCTGGCTGACGGTGCAGCGCGGATCGGCCTCGAGACGCTCCTTAAAGGTGGGGCCGGAGACGCAATCCTGCACCTCGTGCCAGGTTGCCATGGCGTTCTCCTGCACAATGGCGTACGCGTCCTCGCGGGTGATGCCCGTGTCGATGAGGGCGAGCAGCACCTTGGAGGAGAAGATGAGGCCGCGCGTCTTGTTGAGGTTGGCCATCATGCGAGCGGGATACAGCTGCAGGCCGTCGATAACGCGGATGAGGCACTGGAACATGTGGTCGAGCGCGATGAAGCTATCGGCCTGGGCGACGCGCTCGGCAGAGGAGTGCGAAATGTCACGCTCGTGCCACAGGGCGACGTTGTCGAAGGCAACCTGCGCGTTGGCCTTCACGACGCGCGACAGGCCGCAGACCTTCTCCATGGTGATGGGGTTGCGCTTGTGCGGCATGGCGGAGCTGCCCTTTTGACCCTTACGGAACGGTTCCTCGGCCTCAAGTGTATCGGTCTTCTGCAGATTGCGGACCTCGGTAGCGATGCGCTCACAGGTGGCCGCGGTGGTGGCAAGAACGCCGGCGAGGTAGGCGTGATGATCGCGGCTGATAACCTGCGTGGACAGCGGGTCGTGAACCAGGCCCAGGTGCTCGCAGACATATTCCTCGACAAACGGCTCGATGGAGCTGTACGTGCCGACAGCGCCCGAGATGGCACCAAAGGCAACGTTCTTGCGGGCATCCTCAAGACGATCCAGATCGCGCTTGAGCTCCCAGGCCCAAGAGCCAAACTTCATGCCGAAGGTCATCGGCTCGGCGTGGATGCCATGAGTACGGCCGGCGCAGAGCGTGTTGCGCTCCTCGAAGGCACGACGCTTGCAGATCTCGCCGAGTTTCTTGACGTCCTCGATGATCAGGTCGCAGGCCTGGGTGAGCTGGTAGCACAGGGCCGTGTCGCCCAGATCGGAGCTGGTCATGCCATAGTGAACCCAGCGGCTGGGCTTGGGGTCGCCCTCGGGAACATCGGCATCGATGTATTCCTTCATGTTGGTCAGGAAGGCAATGACGTCGTGGCGCGTGACTTCCTCGATCTCATCGACCTTCGCCTTCTCAAAGTTGGCATGGTCGCGGATCCACTGGGCCTCGTCTTTGGAAATACCGATCTTGCCGAGCTCCGCCTGGGCCTCGCAGGCCAAGACCTCGATCTCCTGCCAAATGGCGTACTTGTTCTCGAGGGAGAAAATGTGTCCCATCTCCGGGCGGGTATAGCGATCGATCATAGCGGCTCCTTTTTGGTTATTGGCACGTTGGTCGTAACCCAACCATTGTACCGTGCGCAGGTGCAAGTATGGGCAGCAGGCATTAACCTAACATTTTGGAATTGGAGCGGGCAACGGGACGTCCGCGTATTTGCTTCGCAAATACGCACCGGCTGCGGTCGCCTATCGGCGACCTTGCCTGCTCGCTATAAACGCTTCGCGTTTATTTAGCGCTCGCACCCTGTCGGGTTCGAGTCCCGGCACTTTATTGAAAAAGGCACGGTAACGAAACGTTACCGTGCCTGAAATTCGAATGGAGCGGGCAACGGGACTCGAACCCGCGAGTGTCAGCTTGGGAAGCTGATGCCTTACCACTTGGCGATGCCCGCTTGTGTGTTGGCTAGTATAACGCGGTTGTCTTGTTCGATACAAGGGTGGCGATGCTTGTTTTAGCTGTGGAGATTCGTTTGAAAATCGCGTCAATTGTGGAGACGAGGACCTTTGACTTCCTGTTCCCCTTATCTTCTACCTGCGTTTTTGCTTGATTGTTGTATTTGAGCTCAATTTGTCAGGAATTGGGCAAGCTTTTGGTCAGGCTCCGGTACTTACCCGCATGAACCTCGGGGGTAGCCTCATCCTACGCGTCGCAGCCTCCCCGTGCGACGCACGAGGGATAAGGAGCAGCCATGTCCAACGCACCCACGCACTCTGTCCACAGCGCAATCGCAACAGGTCCGCTGCTCCTGCTCCTCTTCCTGCTTTTCGGCTGCCTGGCACCGGGAGCCGCATTTGCCGTCGATGGCTACGACCAGCTCGGCTTCCGCACTATTAGCGATGATTGTGGACCCTTCTTCATCGGCAAGTATGAAGCTCAAGACACCTCGATTGCCTACTGCATGAACCAGGAGCGCCCCGGCCCCACCAAACCGGGCGGCCCATGGCTCAACTTTGATCAAGGCTGGGTGTGGCTCGACGACGAGTTCGCGGCAATCGTTTGTCACGGATATCCCACCACCACGTCGTTTGGCGGTTACCATCTTTCACCCGATCGCGCCCGCGCCGCCACCCAGCTTGCCGTATGGATGCTCAACGGCACTACCCATGTCGACGGCACCTACTCCTACACGACCGCTCAGGGTAAAACCAAGAGCGGACACTTTACCGCCGACAATGAAGTCGTGGCGGCTGCGCGGTGGCTCCACGACAGCGCAAAATCAGGAAGCATCAAAGCCGCTCCGCACCGCGCGCGACGCTATCTAGGGGCCGTATCGGGCGGCAGCAAACGTCAAGACATGCTCTATGTACTGCCGGCGGTGTCTGTTTCCTTCCAAAAGCAGTCTGCTAACACCGTTATTACCAGCGGAAACAATACCTATCAGTTTACCGGGGCAACATTCGATATTTTTGAGAGCGCCAGCGGCGCGCGTGTCGGCACCATCAAGATGGACAGCAACGGTCGAGCGCAAGCAACACTTCTGCCCAACACGGCATACTACCTAGTTGAAACGAAGGCGCCGGCCGGCTATGTCCCCCGCCACGATCGTATTGCCTTTACCACGGGGAATGACGGCGGGCGGGTCGCCATTGATGAACAGCCCGGCACCATCAACCTGCGTATCGTAAAACTCGATGCCGCGACGAATGCCGGCCACCAGGTGGGAGCTTCGCTCGCAGGAGCAGAGTTCACGTGTGTGTCGCAATCAACCCCTGGATGGGCACAAATCCTCACGACCGACGAAAGCGGTCGGGCCACCCTCGCCGATGTCCCCTTAGGAACCTTTACCATCTACGAATCAAAAGCCCCCGAGGGCTACCTGCCATCCAACGACAGCTGGACCTATACCGTTGGAGCCGACCAGCTCGGCGATTCAGGCGTGGTCGAGATCGAATCTCGCGTTTCCGATATCCCCATTGCGTTTAACCTTGAGATTTCCAAATTCAAGGATTACGGCAATAGCGACCAATCCGGCCTGGAGCAGCCGGCGGGTGGTGTTGTCTTTGAGGTTGTCAGCAACAGCTCTCAGCAGGTTGTTGGCACACTGACCACAAACATCTATGGCTTTGCCTCCACCAAAGATCAGCCCGAAGCATGGTTCGGCACAGGCAAGCGACCCGCCGGTGTCCACGGAGCTGTCCCATACGACCGTGCCGGCTACACGATTCGCGAGGTTCCGGAAACCGTCCCCGAGGGTTTTAAACGTGCAGGGGAATGGACCGTCGGGGCCAATCAGATTTCCGACGGGGCCGAGCTTCAATATATTGTGGACAACCACGCGCTGTCGACGCATCTCCAGATTGTAAAACGCGATGCCCAAACAGGAGCTTCTGTTCCCCTAGCCGGATTCACCTTCCAACTCCTCGACAGCAATCACGAACCTGTCTCACAAACTTGCTGGTATCCAGCACATAACGTAATGGACACCTTTACGACTGACGCGACCGGCACCGTCACACTGCCCGAATCGCTCATGCCGGGCACCTATTATGTACGCGAAACCTCGGCCAAAGAGCCCTATCTTGTCGGCGAAGAGATCGAGGTAAACATACCCGCCGACATGAACCTAACGCCCGTTGCAATCGCCTCGTATTATGACCACGCCGCGACCGGAAACATCAGGATCGTTAAAACCGATGCCATAGACGGCAGCAGCCTCGCGGGCGCCGTCTTTGAGATCCGTGCCTCGGGTGATATCGTGCGCCCCGACGGTAGCATTGCCGCGCTCGACGGTGAGACCGTCGCGACCGTCACGACGGATGAAACTGGAGAAGCACGCGCGGACAACCTCCCACTGGGATCTGGCACCGCACGCTACGAGGTTGTCGAGACTCAAGCGCCGGCAGGCTTTTTGCTCGATCAGACAACCCATATTGTCGACCTTACTTATGCCGACCAGAAAACACCCGTTGTAGAAGCACGGCTTAACGTATCCGACGATTACACCAAGGTTGATATCTCCAAGGTCGATGCAAGCGGTGAGCAGGAAGTGGAAGGCGCACAGCTCACCTTATATGGTCCCGATAAAACCGAAATAGACTCCTGGACCTCATCCGACAAGCCGCACCGCGTCGAACATCTTGCACCCGGCACCTACTCGTTGCGCGAAATGATGTCTCCGCGGACCTATGACCTTGCCGAGGAGATAACGTTTGAAATAAAGGATACGGGAGAAGTCCAATCCGTCGCGATGAAGGATACGCCCATCGAGATCAAAGGACAGGTCGACAAGCGTCAGGAGCTTGTCCAACCTATCGGGAAGGGTCTGTTGGCCAACGGCGATGGTAAAAATCGCGCCGCGTCGCAAACCAATACGGATGGACTTTTCTCCTATACCATCGACGCTCGAAACGATTCAGCTACCTGGGTTGATGAGTTCACAATTACCGATGATCTTGAGTGTGCCGAGGACGATACAGCGAGATTCGTCTCAATCGAAACCCCCGTCGCCATCGGCGACCTCAACGGTCTGTGCAACGTGTGGTATCGCACGACGCCGTTGGACTCGACAGACGTCGATGAGCCGACAAACGCGACACTTGACGATGGGCACGAAAATCCTTGGCTTGAGTCCGACGAAGTAAAAGAGAGCCTGGGTGAGGATTGCCGCCTCGTCGATTACGACGGCTGGCACCTGTGGAAGGCGGATGTCTCGACCACGGAATCCACCACACTCGAGGCGAAAGAACTCGACCTTGCGTCCAATACCGTCGTAACGGGTATTCGAATTGAATACGGTGCGGTAGCCGCCGACTTTACGACTCGAAGCGATGCGGATTCTTGGACCCGCGATGATCTCAAAGATGAGCACGACGACCTTGACGATGCCAAAGCAATCCTTGGCACAGATGCTCGGGGCGCAGTCGTGCACATGCAGGCAACGTCGGCTTATACGCCCCAAACCGCACTCACCAACAGCGCGCGCGTCGATCTTTGCCGCAACGGTGGCGGCAATAAACTTGAGTCACATGACGAGGACAGCGTCATTCAACGCTGTACCCTACCGCAGGACCTACCGGCAACAGGATCAGTTCCCATCGCCGCTTGCATCACCGCGCTCCTGACATCGGGTGCCGCAGCCCTATGGTTCGCTCGCCTTAGGTCGATCCCAAAGAAGCGCTAGCGCGATGAAAAAGCGGGCGAGCCAGTCCCCCGGC
>CABUZD010000111.1 GCA_902495945.1 uncultured Collinsella sp. | reverse complement strand
TCCTTCAACCCTTCCCGCCCCCATCGATAAGCTCGCCATTGTCGTCGTTACGTACAAGCGCCAGGAACTCCTGGCCAACTTGTTCGACTCCATGACCGAGCTCACGGCAACGCCCTGGCGCATCGTGATTGTCGATAACGAGAATTCGCGCGAAACCGAGGCCATGTGCGCCGCATTCAACGAGCGCCTCGCCACCCTGTGGGGCATCGACACCAACCAGCCCGATGCAAAGGGCGGCACCGACCGTGTCATCTACGCCCCGCAGCTCGAAAACGGCGGCGGTGCAGGTGGCTTCTCCGCCGGCACCAAGTGCGCCTACGACCTGGGCGCCCAGTGGTTCTGGGTGATGGACGACGACGTGCTCGTCATCCCCGAAGGCATCGAGCGTCTTGCCAAGTGGACCGACCGTTACGATATCATCCAGGGTTCGCGCCTGGACTTTGACGGCGGCGCCTTCTTTTGGCAATACCAACTCATCCTTTCGCTCGGCATTCCCAACCCAGTCGCCAAGTGGGACCTGGGACCCGAGGGCTACCGCGCCATGAACCAGCTGTGCTTTGAGGGCGGCATGTTCTCGCGCTGCGTAGTCGACAAGATCGGCCTGCCCGATGCGCGCTTCTTTATCTACGGTGACGATGCCTGCTACGGCTACGTAGCTAGCCAGCACTTCCCCGCCGCCGTTGTTGCCGACGTGGTGCTCAAGCGCGCCCGCGCCGTCTCTAACTGGGATATCGCCGGCAAGCGCCAGCTCAACTCCACGAGCGACACCAACCGCTACTACATCATGCGCAACCGAGGCTTCCTCGCTCGCTATATGCAGATCTACGGTGACTATCACCCCGTGCTGTTCCGTCTGGGCAACGCCGCGACCTTCTGCAAGGAGTTCATTCGCCTGGCCGCCGTTGACAAGTGCTTTAAGACCGGAATTCCGGCGCTGCGCCGCGGCATGAAGGACGCCCGCAAGATCATCAAGGACCCCAACTGGAAGCCCATGCCGCCCATGAAGGACACCGAGTAACGGAAACCGGAAACACCTCGGCGCTTAAAGCCGCTGGCACACCGTAGCCACATGCTGCCCATCAAAACCGAACCCCCAGCGCATGCGACCCACGCCGGGGCGTGGTACACGGATTTCGTCGATGCCGTCGCGCTCTATGTCGAGCAGCGCCTGCACGGCCAGCAATTCCAGGCCCAGCGCATCCACACCGGGGTCATACATCATGTTAATCGTTATCAGCGGACGTTCATCGAGCATACCGATCGTGTCAGCTACGTCGAACACAGCACCCGTAGGGAAAACCTGGATGTCCCAGCGACCCGCGCCACACTTTCGCCTCGAAGCAGGATTGGCATAGCCCGGCAAGCCAAAGCAGAGCCCCTGCAAGAGCAGATGATATGGCAGCGGCTTATCTGGGTCGGTCTCACCGATTCCCGCATCCCCCAGGATGCGGCTTAGCGCCCGCCTCACGGTATCCTCGTTCCCATGGCACAGCCCGTCGCGAAACGCATCGACGTCTCGAATGTCTTCTGCAGCGCACTCAAACCACTCAATAATCACTAGACGCAAGGCCTGTCGAAGCTCGTTATTGGGCAATCGCAAAGCACGGAGGCGATTGCCATGCTCTGGCTCCTCAGTCATATCCGTCGTGAGAAAACCGGACAGATACAGCGCTGTCCACATGCCATCGTCAGGCGAGACATCTGGCCCTGCAGTGCCCAAACAAAGCGGGGCCTCAGCGCACCCATGGGCCTCGAGCAAATCAAACAAGACCGAAAGGCGGTCGAGATTCCACCCGGCAACTACCCTACTCAGGCAATCCGCATGCCCATACAGATCGGCGCGCACAGGCGCCGTGCAGCCTCGGTCCAGAAAACCGATCACACGCGCTGGACTCGAGCAATAGGCCCTACCAAACCGATATCCCTCGAGCCATTCACGCGCATCATCCAGGCATTCCTCACGTCCAGCATGACTCAACAGAGCCTGGACCTCGGCATCCGAAAAACCGAAACATCGGTCACACCACGCCGACAGCGGCGTCGTCAGACAATACGAGCAGCCGCGCGAAGAAAGCGCCGCTTCGGCAGGACCGGGGCACTCCCCCATCAGACACGTCAGCCGCAACGAATCGCGCGCAGTGGCAATGGCGTCGAACAGCACGCGATCGAATAGCCCTGCCGGATCGGCGTCGGAAGCGTCCCTCGCGCTCGCACGGCGAGACCACGCCGCATCGTACCCATCAACGAGCAATACAACCTGCTCATCGCAGGCAATCTCCAGCAGCTCTATGAGCACACCGAGCACCGAGTCAACCTCGTCCGCGCTCGCCACGCCACGCGCGACACGTTCGATGTGACGCACCTTATCTCGAGCTAAATCCGGAGCCTCCAAGAGCGCCAACAAGCGAGCGCACTCGCCCGAAAGGGCATCGCGCACGACGCCGGCAACAGCGGGGCCACACCTCGCAGCGCCAGAAAAGTCCAGCGATATCACCGGATAGCAAGCATACTCATCCCGATAGCGCCCGCCGTTCGCATCCCAAATCTGAGCATCGGCAAACGAGATCCGACCGGCGCGACCGACCGCCGGACGCTCCAGAAAAGCCCTGAGCATCGACAAGTTCATGCTCTTGCCAAAACCCTCGGGTCGACAGCACACCACAACGGACGCGTCGCAGTCCAACACATCAGCAATAAACATGGTCTTGTCAACCAGCATGCAGCAACCAAGGGCCTCCGCATAGTCGTGCATGCCAATGGGCAAAACCGCATCGTCGGCACAGCCGATCAAACGCACGCCAAAGTCGGCAGCACAACCATTATTTACCTGTTCAGACACCAAAACGTTCCCCCTAAATCGCAGCACGATGCCAATTGTAATGACCGCATCGCATGTACCGATGACGCCGCGCAAACATATCGGGCAACGGTAGCAACAAGAGGTGTGAGGGGGCACAACTAATCGTTGCACAACAAAACGGGGCCCGACGCATTCGCACCGGACCCCGTCCCAACTCTTTAGTTATCTAGCAACCAAGAGGCTACTCCTCCGAGCCGTCCTCCCCAGAAGCTTTCTTCTGCTGATCGAGCTTATGCTTACCACTTACGATAGACGTAGCGCCCAGTGTGGCCAAGCTTGCACTGGCAAGGCTCGCCATAACGATAAGGTCGCCCGTCTTGGGCATGTTACCGCCAGATGACTTGGTCGTTGTAGTCGTCGTGGTTGTAGTGGTCACCGTCTTGGAGTCATTTTGCTCTTGGACCTGGTTGTCAGCACCGCTCTTGTCGTCGTCTTCGGGCTGTTTCTTTTCGCCCTCGGTCTTGCTCTCGTCCTTCTTCTGAGCGGATTTGTCGTCCTTCTCATCAGAGCTAGGACCCTTATCGGATTCAGCCTTCTCGGAAGCCTTGTCCTTTGAGTCGCCCTTTGTGGCTTCGGTCTTTTCCGTGGAAACCTGATCAGAGTTGTCCTTGTTCTGGGTCGAGCCGTTATTGACGCCAGCCATCAGCGAAGAGCCCAGCGTAGAACCAAGCTGCACGGAGAAAGAAGGCTTCTTGTCCGGTGAAGCAACGGGAGCGTCCGCCACCTTATTCGAGTCGTCCTTGGAAGCATCGGAATCAGGGGCTGCGTCAGAGCCGGAGCCGCTGTTAGAGCCGGTGTCAACGGACGAATCGCTCGAGCCGGTGGATGAGTTAGAGGTGTCAGCGCCGGTCGAACCAGAAGCGTCGCTGTCCGTATTGCCGGCAGAGCTTGAAGGCGAATCGCCCGCAGCAGAGCCGTTCGAATCGGAGCCGTTCGAGGTAGAGCCGTCGTTGGTAGTGCCACCAACAGAGCCATTACCGTCAGCATCGGTCGAGGGCGCATCCATCCTGTCATCGTTGGCATCGTCACTCGAGTCGTCATTCGAATCAGGTGTCGGCGAGGGCGCCGGTGTGGGCTCGGGCTGCACGGGCGTCGCGGCGGCAGCGGCCTCGTCCTCGGCGATATAAACCAAGCAGTCCTTCAGCTCGTTGCGGTAGCGGTTCTTCCAGCCCTCATGATACTGGGGCTGACTCGAAAACTTAGTGGCGACATTGTTGACCACACTATTGGAAAGCGCCGTCACAAACTCGCGGTCGGACATATCATTGGAAAGATTCGCCCAGCGGAAAAAGTCCCTGCAGCCACCGGTGCCGCACATGTTGGTAATGCTCCACACCATGCCCTTGACGCAATCGGCGCGGCCTGAAATATCAATACCCAGGCCGCTCTTGAGCCACGCCTCGGTCACCGCATAGTACGAGTTGTACGCATAGGCATCTTGAAGTGTTGAGAACTCAACAGGATCGGTGTTATACGCACCTTGGAAGGCATCCTGAGCGATATGGCCCAACTCGGTGAGCTGGCCGTTCTCGTACATGGCATTGCTCGTGTTGGAAATCTCGCTGCCGCGATCAATCGCATCCTTGAGCATGCCGTACTTGGCAGAATCGTAGTTGTAGACCTGCTTCATAAACGGAATGAGCGACCAACGACGGTCGAACTGGTAATAACCCAGCGCGTTGTAGCCGTCACCATACGAAAAGCCCTGGTTATAGTTGCCGTGGCTCTCATATTTGGTGAAGTACTTCATCTCGGGAGTCACGTTGACAAACGAAACGCCCTGGACCGACCTCAGCACGCCCGAGAAGGACTGTTGGGTGTAAAGGCCCTTATCGATATCGGTGGCATCCGAGGCAACGCCCGGCGTGGGCTCCTCGGCAGCGGCGGGTGCCGGCGCGGAAACGGCGCCAAACGAAAGCGCCAGCGTCAGACCCGCGACAATCGCGGAATGCTTGGGCTGCATAAGATCCTCCCTGCATTGGTGTAGTTAAAGTTCAGTTTGCAAAGATAAAAATAAGTATTGCAGCTCGCCCGTTGTTACACAACAACCCCTCGGTAAACGGCAACAACCCTCCGCGAAATCTTAGGGAATTGCGCTCAACCTACAGCTTAATGTCAAAGTTGATCTCGGGGACGGCGGCCAGGTCGGCCAACGTCACGCCGTCGACGTACTTTTCGATCACGTCGTCCAGGCCGCGCCAGAACTTGACGGTGGAACACAGGTCGCTGCGGGCGCAGCTGTTGTCGATGCCATCGCACGCCACCGGAGCCGTGCTGCCCTCGACGGCACGCAGGATGTCGCCAGCACGCACCTCGGCCGGGTCCTTGGCCATCATGTAGCCGCCGCCCTTGCCGCGCACGCTCTTAAGCAGGCCCGCCTTCATAAGCGGACGAACCAGCTGCTCCAGATACTTTTGCGAGATATGCTCGCGGTCGGCAACCTCGCGCAGGGCAATCTTGCCCTCGGCGTCGCCCAGCGCCGCGATATAGATCATCAGCCGGAGGGCATAGCGGCCCTTGGAAGAAATGAGCATACCTACCCTCCCATCGTTACTGGGACAAAACCAGGCTTGTTTGCCCAAATCCTATGCACGCGGGGCAAACAAACCTGATTTTATGTCCCTCATCTAAAAAGTCGAGTGGATTAGTCGGGTTTTCCCTTGACTAACGCCGAACCCATAGTAACTTTATTCCGAGAAGATTCCTAGGGTTTAGTACACCTATGAGTACACCATATACAGAGAGGGACAGCATGAGCGCAAATCCGCTGCTTTCCATCGAAGGTCTGACCGCCTCCGTGGACGAGAAGACCATCCTCCACAACGTCAACCTTAACGTCGCCGCCGGCGAGACCCACGTGCTGATGGGACCCAACGGCGCCGGCAAGTCCACCCTCGGCCACCTGGTCATGGGCGACCCCGTTTACACGGTCAACGACGGCC
>CABUZD010000110.1 GCA_902495945.1 uncultured Collinsella sp. | reverse complement strand
GCCAAACGCCAGAATGCGCGCAGGATCGCATCCGGTCAGCTTTTTATGCTCAACCGGATCGGCATGCTTAATGTCGAGCAGCACCATGTCGGTCTCGTTGAGAACGGCATCGAACTTCTCGGGGTGGTTGGGGTCAAACGCATATCCGCAGCTGTCAAGGCAGGTATGCACGCGGCCATCGGGGTTGTTGTGCATTGTACGGAACAGGTCGGCCAAAAACTCGGGCTGCAGAAGCGGCTCGCCACCCGAAACCGTAATTCCGCCGCTGCGGTAAAACTCATGGTTACTCTGGAACTCGTCCATGAGGTGCTCGACGGTCACCATGGTGCCGCCGTTAACAGACCAAGTATCGGGATTGTGGCAATACGCGCAGCGCATGGGACAGCCTTGGACAAACACTACGAAGCGGATGCCGGGACCGTCAACCGTACCCATCGTCTCAATCGAATGTACGCGACCCAGGGCAAACGCGGAGTCCTCGGGACGAGCGTCCACACCCTCGAGCGTCATCTCAGCCATTCCCGCTACCTTGCCTCTCTTTGGTTTTAGTTACATAAATGCCAGAGCCATTCTAGCCCATACGCATGATGGCGAAACGGTTTAGAGGTCAATTAGGTCGTCCTATTTGACTCCACGCAAAAGCGGCGGGAAGGTTGTCACAACCTGCCCGCTGCCGCGGCAATAGTAATCGATAGACGCCAGGCCTTACGCCTTGAGAGTGAGCACCGCACCGAAGGCGGTCGGGCCGCAATGGCTCGAGATGACACCGCCAACCTGGGTCCAGGTAACGTCCTTAAAGCCCAGGTCGTGCGCATAGACCTCCATGTCGTCGCGCAGCTCCTCGGAAAGGCCCACCGAATACGCCAGGCCAATGTGCGAGTAGTCGATCTCGCCCTTCGCAACCATGTGGTCAATAAAGGCGCGGGCGCGCTTGAGCATAGAGCCGCGGAACTTCTTGGTCGCCACAAACTTACCGCCCGTTACCTCAATGCAGGGCTTAATCTTGAGCAGGTGGGCGCCAAGGAATGCCACGTTGGACAGACGACCGCCTGCCTTAAGGAAGGCTAGGTCGGTAGGAACAAAGCCCAGCAGCACACGATCCATGACGGAATTCGTAAAAGCAAAGATCTCGTCGACGGTGGCATCGGGGTGAGCCTCGATGTATTTGGCGGTCTCGACGACAACGAGCGACTGGCCCACCGAGACAAAACGCGTGTCCATGGAGTAGACGTAGTCGCAACCCTTGGCGGCGATCTTCGATGATTGATGGGAGCAGGTCGTTGCCTCGGAATACGCGAGATGCAGAATAGTCGCGTCGGGCTGCTCGGCATGAATGCGGTCATACACGTGAGCAAAATCCGCAGGCGCGCAGCCACTGGTCTTGGGCATTACGCCAAACTCGTTGCAGCGTGAATAAATCTCGAGCGGATCGATCGAACCGTCCTCGACGGTCTCGTCACCAATCGTGACATGCATGGGCACGCGCACGATGCCGTAGCGTTCGCAAAGCTCCGGCGTCACATCCGACCCAGACTCAACCACGATTACGTACTTGCCCATTATTATCACGACCCATCTCAACATTGGCTTTTCAATACATGGCACGCGCCGCCGCACTGTTGCACAACAGCATCCAAGCACCAAAGAGACGCCGCCCCTTGCACACAACAAAGGACAGCGTCTCCCTGGAAAACTCCGTGCTTATTTAGGATTCTACACGGTTTGCAACAATGTGTTACTTACTCCGCAAACGGTAGCTATACACGATAAACGGTAGTTCGCTGCGGCAACTGCGACACATTCCGCCCGGCAAGTCAAATCGTGCTCCACGCACGGTTAATGCGCGAGGCGGTAGAAATCCATCGATGCCGCACCCTCGGCGTGCAGCTCCATCGCCGGAACCGCCGGCGAATAGGTACGGCTCGTAAGTGCCGTCTCGCCGCCATTTGCAAAAATCTCGACCATCGTAGTGTCCGAAAGCACGCGTAGGTCGCGAAGCTCGCCGAGCTCAATCGACCTCTGGTCGCGCCCATAGCCTTCGTCACCCATATCGAGGGTAAGCATCCCGTCCGTATAACGCACAAAGACACCCTTGCGGATTTCGAGCTCGACCATCTTGGCGCCCTCGCAGGAAACCACAAGATCAAACAGGCGGCCCGGCTCCTCAACGGTTTCACCGCCTGTCGCGCGAACGCAGTCGCCGCGCATCCTCCCAATCTCGTGCGCCGGCTGCTGGCAGAGCTTACCATCGCGCATGCTCAGCTCTCGCGGCACCGTCAACGCGCACTGCCACCCGCGCGCCACCGTCGGGTTTTCCGCCGTCGCATCGGGGCAACCCGACCATCCGATCATCAAACGCCGGCCTGCAGCATCCTCAAAGGACTGCGGAGCATAGAAATCAAAACCGGCATCGACCATCGGGGGCATGCCCTGCCCGGTGATCTTAAAACTCGGCGCCTCCCAATCGGCCTCGATAGGGAACCACACGCACTGATGCGGATTGCGGTAACGCCAACCATCGGCAGGCACACCCTGCGGACAGCAAACGAGAACAAGCTCGCCATCAAGCTCAAACAGATCAGGGCACTCCCACATAAAGCCAAACTTCTCGCCCAGCTCAATGCGCGTCGCATAGCTCCAGACCCCTAAATCACGCGAAGTATAGACAAGCACGCAGCCACGGTCGTCTTTCGTACGAGCGCCCAGAACCATATAGTAGATACCATCGTGCTCAAGGATCTTGGGGTCGCGCACGTGCGTACCGATATCGTCGGGGTAATCGACCGGTCCAACAGCCATGCGCTTCTCGCCCAATTCGTCGGGATTCTCGGCAACCATATGAATCTGGTTTTGCTCACGGCCCGTCAACACGTAGTCGTAATCATCGCGGTCAAAATGCTTGACGTTGCCGGTATAGAAGTAGTGAATCTTGCCATCGCGTACAAAGGCAGAACCAGAATACGCTCCGCTCGAATCCAAATCGGAATCGGGGAACAGCACAGGGCCGTGATTCTCGTACGTCACAAAATCCTTTGTCGTCAGATGGTTCCAAAGCACTGGCCCGCCATGCGCAGCATCGAACGGATCGTATTGATGATAGATGTGATACGTATCACCAATCTGAACCAAACCGTTGGGGTCGTTGAGCCAGCCAAGCTCAGGCTCCACATGGAACAGGAGCCTATCGGGGTCGGACGCGATGCGACCCGCCGTCTCATCCTGTCCGGCGCGCCACTGCTCATAGTCCGCGCGTGTCACCTTATTGTTTTGATTAAACATCGCCATTGACCTTCTCGTCTATAGGAAAGGACGCTCGACTCACACGAGCCGAACGCCCTTCCCCAAATGGACTTATCCGCACATTACGCTGAACGGCTCAACTAGAAGCTAACGTCGAAGCCAGCGCCAGCGCCCTCTTCATCGGTGGTCGGCACGCCCTTTGCCTTGTTGTAGGCAAAGATCAAGACGATCGGCACGATGAAGGCGATGAGATTGCCAGCCACATACCACACGAGGGTCTCGGGCGTGACGATGAGCAGGCCAAGCACGCCGGTCAGACCCTGACCGATAGCGCGCACCTCAAAGAGCTTGACGAAGGCACCGCCGCAGCCTGCACCGATGCATGCGCAGATGAACGGAATGATCGAGTAGCGCATGTTTGCAGCGAAGATAGCGGGCTCGGAGATTCCGACCAGCGTCGGGATAAAGGACGACATGCAGATGTTGCGCTCTTTGGAATGCTTCTTATGAATGAGGTACATGCCGATGGCGCCGCCACCCTGGGCGATGATGGAAACCGACCAGATGGCCTGGATGTAGTTGAAGCCAGTCGTGGCAACGAGGTTTGCCTCGATACCCTGGATGAACTGATGCGTACCGGTAACGACGAGCGACTGCAGGAACGCGGCGAAGACAAAGGCACCAAAGACGCCCATCCTGTTGTACAGGATATCGATTACGCCGGCGAGGACGTCACCGATCAGGTTGCCGAGCGGGCCGAACACGGTGAACAGGGCAACGTTAGCAAGAATCAGGGTAACGGTCGGGACAAAGACGAACGAAACGACCTCGGGGATGTACTTCTGGGCAATCTTTTCGACCTTGGCCATAAACCAGGCAGTCAGGATTGCAGGGAATACGCCGCCCTGGAAAGCAACCATGGGAATGGAGAGCGGACCAAAGTTCCAGTACTCAGCACCCGTCGGGTCCATAACGAACGTGTTGCGGTTCATAAGGCTCGGGTGAACCATGACGATACCGACGAGGATGCCCAGAATCGGGTTACCGCCAAAACGCTTGACTGCGCTGTACATAACCAGGACAGGCAGGTAGTCGAACGTGGTGGCGATAATGGCAAAGAAGCTTGCGAGGTTCTTGAGGAACTCGCTGTGATCGGCGAGGCTACCTTCCATGCCAAAGAGGCCGTTGGCAACGATCAGCGACTTAAGGCCGATGATGATAGCAGCGCCGACGAAGGCGGGAATGATGGGGATAAAGATGTCCGAGAATACCTTGAGGACCGAGAAGAACTTGCCCTTCTTGTCCGCCTCGGCGCCCTTGACCTCGGAAGCGCTGATCTCCTTAACGCCCGTCAAAGCCATAAACTCATCGTAGACCTTGTTGACGGTACCGGTACCGAAGATGATCATGAGCTGGCCGCTGTTGTACAGCACGCCCTTGACGCCATCGATGTTCTCGAGCTCGGCCTTGTTGTATTTGCTCGTATCCTTGAGCACCAGACGCAGACGGGTCACGCAATGCGTGGCGCCCTCGATGTTCTCCAGTCCGCCGACGTTGTCGACGACTTGCTGGGACACTGCCTTGTAGTCCATGTTCCTCTCCATTCCTTTACGAAATCATAAGACGTTTTGATGCCATTACAGAGACGCGATCGTTGCATTTGCGCACTTGAGCGTACCGTCGGTGACCGTCAGCGCCACACCCTGGCCCTGCTTATTGCAGAAGCGCGCGTTAAGCGCAACATCATCGACAAAGATGGTCGCGATATCGTCGTCAACGACCAGGCGCACATGATGAGTGCCCTCGCCCTTAAAGAACAACGGACGCTCGAGGCCCATGTTGTTGACCTGGAACCACGGATACTGGGGGGCCGCCGTAAACTCGAGCTTGCCCTCACGCAGGTTGGCGCGGAACTCATAGGCAAGACCGGACTCGGCGTCCTCGGCAAGCTTCACCGAGAAGCCGGCAGCGTCACCGGCGAGCTCGATGTCGGCATCGAGCATATAGGTGGAACCGGCATCCGCGGCGAGCACCTGCTCGACCTTGCCCGACTCGCAGGAAAGCTCAAAGGCCTCGACTGCCTTAGCCTCGCCAAAGGCGCCAAGCATGCTGTCGGGGAGCTTGGTGCCGAGCGTTCCGTCAGCACGCTGAACGATCTCGAGAGGCATAAAGGTGCCACCCCACAGGTAAGAGCTGGGGTCACCGCCCTCGTCACGCGTAGGAACCCAACCAAAGAGAACGCGGCGCTCGCCGTCAAATGCGGTACGCGCGGCATAGTACGCGCGGCCATCGAAGGAATCGTCCGCAGGAGTGATCCAAGGACCGTTGATAGAGCGAGACATGCGGTAACGGGTCTTGTTGCCATCACTGTACTCGGAGAACACCAGATACCACCAGTCGCCCATCTTAAAGAGATCAGGCATCTCGAACATGGTGTACAGGCCCGGATTCCACCAGTCGCCCTGGAACTCCCAGGTATCCAGGTCCTTGGAGGTGAACTTGACCAGGCGGCCGGTCATCAGACGCTTGTCCTCGCCCACACGCGTGCCGAGGATGAGCATGTACTCTTCGTTCTCCTCATCCCAAAGCACAAAGGGATCGCGCCAGTTGCGGTCATCGTAACCCTCCTGGGGCGGAAGCAGCGTCTCGGCGATGTTCTT
>CABUZD010000109.1 GCA_902495945.1 uncultured Collinsella sp. | reverse complement strand
CACCAAGGGACCCTGCTCTATGTGCAACACGCCGTCTTCTATGCGCGCTACGCTGTTGCGCACAACACCGTCGTCGTCCAACACGCTGCGGTACCAGTCCTGTGCATCGTCCGGCATGGGCATGTACGCCCGCTCCCTACTGCCGGCGATACGACAGCCAAAGCTCAACTGAGCCAAAGCCCTATCGAGCGCGGCGGCATCGTGCGTGGCGACGAAGAAGTATTTCTTGTACATGGGTTTGGTTTGGAGCGACCAGGCGCCATCCCGCTTAAACCAGAACTCCTTTTGCATCACAAAAGCGTCCTGCATCAGGTTGTGCGGGATAATGCGGCGAACCTTTTCGCAGGTCTCGCGCTCTTTTCCATTGGGGGTGTGGACCAGATACCAGCGGACGCGGCCGTGCTGGTTGTTGGTGCTGGCGCCGTTAAAAGCGCCCGGCAGCTGCTCTTGGCGCCGTGCCGTCTGTTCCATGTTCTCGCCCCCCTCTTTTGGCGTTGCGATGCACGCAAATGCAGGGACGTTTAGAACAGGCTTCTCGCTCGCAGCTAGGCGCAGTCGCAAAAGTACAGGTTTTTGTATCTTTCGACAGACGACATTATACGAGCAATTAATCAGCGTTTGCCCAGATTACGCAAAATGTACTGCCAGTAGGTGCATCTCCATGTCCCCCCTACAAAAACCTGTACCTTTTTGTGCAACAAAAAAGCCGCTCAACCAGCGGCTTTTCTTATTTTGGTAAGAAAAAAGGCGACCGCCCTTTGTGGACGGTCGCCTTTGTTAATTGTTGTGAAGTTCGCCTTAGGCGCGAGTCTTGATCTCCTCGGTCACCTTGGCAACAAACTCGTCAACGCTCATCTGAACGGTCTCGTTGGAGCGATCGCGGACGGAGATGTTGCCGGCCTCGACCTCCTTCTCGCCCAGGATGAGCATGTAGGGCACGCGGTCGATGCTGCGGGCCTCGCGGATCTTGTAGCCGATCTTCTCGTCGCGATCGTCGCAGACCACGCGAATGCCGGCCTCCTCCAGCTTGGCGCACACCTCGTGGGCGTAGTCGCGGCTCTTCTCGGACACGGGCAGAGCCTTAACCTGCACGGGAGCCAGCCAGGTGGGGAACTTGCCCGCAAAGTGCTCAATCAGAATACCGATGAAGCGCTCGATGGAACCAAAGCATACGCGGTGCAGCATGATGGGACGCTTCTTGGTGCCGTCGGCGTCCACGTACTCAAGATCAAAGTTGAGCGGCATCTGGAAGTCGAGCTGCACGGTACCGCACTGCCAGGTACGGCCGAGCGAGTCCTCCAGGTGGAAGTCGATCTTGGGGCCGTAGAAGGCGCCGTCGCCCTCGTTGACCTCGTAGTCCATGTGCAGCTGCTCCAGAGCGGTGCGCAGGCCCTCCTCGGCGCGAGCCCAGTCCTCGTCCGAGCCCATGGAGTCCTCGGGGCGGGTGGAAAGCTCAACGTGGTACTTAAAGCCAAACTTCTGGTACACGGAGTCGATGAGGTTGACCACGCCCACGATCTCGTCGGTCAGCTGGTCGGGACGCACAAACAGGTGGGCGTCGTCCTGGTTAAAGCAGCGCACGCGGAACAGACCGTGCAGGGCGCCGCGCAGCTCGTGGCGGTGCACCAGACCAATCTCGCCGGCGCGGATGGGCAGCTCGCGGTAGGAGTGTGGCTTGGAGGCGTACACAAGCACGCCGCCCGGGCAGTTCATGGGCTTAATGCAGTACTCTTCGTCGTCAATGACGGTGGAGTACATGTTGTCCTTATAGTGATCCCAGTGGCCCGAGGTCTTCCACAGCTGCTTGTTCATGATGAGCGGCGTGGAGATCTCCACGTAGCCGGCCTTGTGATGGATCTCGCGCCAGTAGTCCAGCAGCGTGTTCTTAAGGATCATGCCGTTGGGCAGGAAGAACGGGAAGCCGGGGGCCTCGTCACGCATCATAAAGAGGTCCATCTCGCGGCCGATCTTGCGGTGGTCGCGCTTCTTGGCCTCCTCCAGCATGTGCAAGTGCTCGTCGAGCTCCTCCTTGGTGGCAAAGGCGACGCCGTTGATGCGGGTGAGCATCTTGTTGTCCTTGTCGCCCTTCCAGTAAGCACCCGAGACGCCGGTGAGCTTAAAGGCCTTGAGGGCCTTGGTGTAGCAGATGTGGGGGCCGACGCACATGTCGATGTAGTCGCCCTGCTGATAGAAGGTGATGCGGGCGTCGTCGTCCAGGTCGTTAATGTGCTCGACCTTGTACTTCTCGCCGCGCTCCTCCATAAGGGCGATGGCCTCGGCACGGGGCTTCTCAAAGACGGTGAACTTGAGGTTCTCCTTGACGATCTTTTTCATCTCGGCCTCGATCGCGGGGAAGTCGTCCTCGCTGATCTTGACGCCCTCGGGCAGGTCGACGTCGTAGTAGAAGCCGTTGTCGGTCGCGGGGCCGTAGGCAAAGTCGGCCTCGGGGTACAGGCGCTTGATGGCCTGCGCCATGATGTGCGCAGCGGAGTGACGGATGACGTGCGTGACCTCGTCCTGCGGGAGCTCGGCCACCGAACCGTCATTGTAGAGTGCCTTCATGGGTATGTTTTCTCCTCTCGGATGCCTGATGCAAGTGCGTGCGATGCGCTCGGCGTTTTTGACTTGCATCATTATAGGCAGGTTGCCTTGGTATACAAGCGCCCGCCGCACCTTAATGGCACGGCGGGCGATTTTCTACGCATGCTTCATCGTGTGGGCGCGAGGTGTGGGGCGCGCGTGGCTTGCGGTGTGCCCGGGGCTTGCGGCCGGCCCGGCGATGGATGCGTTACTGGATGCGAGTTCGGCAGTAGGGGCAGACCTTCCAGTGCGCATCGAGCGGGCGATGGCAGCTGGGGCACACGTTGCGAACCTGGGTATCGCACACCGGGCAGACAACGAAGTCTTTCTCGATGGGCGCGCCGCACTGCGGGCAGGTGCCGTACTGGGCAAGCTGGCGCTCACGCAGGGCCATGTCCAGCTCCTGCTCCTCGCGGTCGGCCGCGTAGGAGTGCGGGCGCAGGACCAGGTAGGCAATGAGGCCCACAAACGGGATGAGGGCGATGATGCCCCATGCCACGTAGGCGCTGGCGCCGCGGCGGCGAGCGTCGATGAACACATAGACGACCGACAGCACATACAGGGCGATGATAAAGCCAACAAAGGCATAGACGACGCCCATGAGCTGCGGCGACATGAGCTCGGAGATGTACTTGGACATTACGGGTACCTTTCGGAATATTAACAGTTCGGTCAAGTTTACCACGGGGTTTGTTTATATGGGACCACGGCTAGGGGCGGGGCTGGCGCGGACACAAACATCTCAATCTGAAACAGGTGGGAGCGAAATCCGGTCCTAGATGTTACAGGTCGAGACAAACGGAGGGGGCGCCAGACTAACGTCTCGATCTGTAACATCTAGAACCCAAATCATCAGCAAACTGTTACAGATCGAGACAAACGGTTGCCGTAGTTGTCGGTAGACGAGGTTGTCAACGTTGCCGGGGTCTCCCCTCGCCTGCCGTTGGCGGGTGTTGCGGGGCTGTTCGCCGCATTGCCGCCGCACTGGGGACGCGCAGACCGTAGGATAGTCTTATTGATAGCCTGTCAACTTGTCTGGGAGGCACCGTGGCAGAAACGTTTGATATCGCGATTGTCGGCGCGGGCATCACCGGATGCGCCATCGCGAGGCAGCTCGCGCGCTATGACCTGTCCATTTGCGTGGTCGAGGCGGCTAACGATATTGCGCTGGGCGCGTCGAAGGCCAACGGCGGTCTGGTGCACGCCGGCTACGATCCGGCACCGGGAACGGTAAAGGCGCAGGTCAACGCCCGTGGTTGCGAGCTATATGGCACGTGGGCCCAGGAGCTAGGCTTTTTGTTTTGCCGTACCGGGTCGATGGTGCTGGGGTTTAACGACGAAGACGGCGCACAACTGGAGCAGCTGCGGTGCAACGGCCTTGCCAACGGTGTGCCCGAGCTGTCGATCGTCGGACCCGACCGCATCCACGAATTGGAGCCGCGCGCCAGTGCCGATGCAACGTGTGCGTTGTGGTGCCCCTCGACTGGATTTGTCGACCCGTTTGAGGTTGCCATCGCCGCGCTGGAAAACGCCGTCGCCAACGGGGTGACCTTTATGCGGTCCGCGCCGGTGGAGGCGATCGAGGTAGCTCCCGGCGCTGGCGACGGGAGCGGTGACGGGACCGCTCGCTTTACGCTGGTGACACCGACCGGTGATGTGCGTTGCCGCTATTTGATTAATGCCGCGGGCAACGGCGCCGCAAACATCTCGCATATGGCGGGCGCCGAGGAGTTCCAGATGGTCTGGCGCCAGGGCAACATCGTGGTGCTGGACAAGGAGCCACGTGCGCTCATGCCGCTCTACCCCGTTCCCACGCCGGTTTCCAAGGGCGTCATCGTTACAGGCACCGTCCACGGCAACACGGTGATCACCGCGACCGCCGCCGTGCGCGATCCGGGCGACACGCAGACCTACGCCGGCGACGTTAACGCGCTGCTGACCGGCGCGCGCAAGCTGGTGCCCGATTTGGATACGCGCCGCGTGGTGCGCGCATTTGCCGGCGGGCGTCCGGTCATTCAGGGAACGAACGACTTCTTTATTGGGCAGTCGGCCGTGGTGCCGGGACTGTTCCAGGCGGCAGGCATTCAGTCGCCGGGCGTGGCGAGCGCGCCGGCCATTGCCGAGCGCATGGAGCAGGTTATGCGCGACGCGGGTGTGGTTTTGCGCGAACGGGATGACTGGAACCCAATTCGCCGCGCGCCGGGCGACTTTGACCGCGCACCACTGGCGCGCAAGGAGGAGCTGATCGAGTCCGATCCCGCGTGGGGCCAGATTGTCTGCCGCTGCGAGACGGTGCCCGAAGCCGAGATCGTGGCCGCGATCCGACGCCAGCCGGGCGCGGTTTCGGTCGAGGGCGTCAAGCGCCGCTGCCGTGCCGGTATGGGCCGGTGTCAGAGCGGCTTTTGCCAGAGCCGCGTGGTGGCGATTCTGACGCGCGAGTTGGGCTGCAACCCTAGCGAGGTATTACTGGAGGACGCCGGCTCCTGGTTGGTCGAGGGACCTTTGAAGGGGGTGCGCTAGGATGGAGGAGTTCAAATCGAGTGCGATTGATTGCGGCGTCGTAGAAGCCGTACAAACGCAAGCCTTCGACGTGGTCGTTATCGGCGGCGGGCCTGCAGGCATGGCGGCCGCGCTGGCCGCGCATAAGGCCGGCGCACGCGTGGCCATCGTGGAGCGCGAGCAGCACCTGGGCGGCATCCTCCGCCAGTGCATCCACCCCGGCTTTGGCCTGTCGCACTTTAAACAGGAACTCACCGGTCCCGAATACGCACAGCGCTTTATCGACCAGGTGCGCGCAACCGACATTACGCTGTTCCTGGACTGCATGGTGATTGGGATTGATTCGGGCGAGCCTACGGAAGACGCCGCGGTCCATACCGTCACGCTCATGAGCCCCGCCAGCATGCTACGGCTCACCGGGCGCGCGGTCATCCTTGCCATGGGTTGTCGCGAGCGCACGCGCAGCGAGATCAAGATTCCCGGCAGTCGTCCCGCCGGCGTGTTTACGGCCGGCCTGGCGCAGCGATACATCAATATCGAAAACCTCAAACCCGGCTCGCGTGCCGTCATCTTGGGCTCAGGCGACATCGGGCTTATCATGGCGCGCCGCTGCACGCTCGAGGGGATTTCGGTCGAGGGCGTGTACGAGCTCATGCCGTACGCTAACGGCCTGCGCCGCAATGTGAAGAACTGCCTGAACGACTTTGGCATTCCGCTGCACCTGTCCACCACCGTCACACGCGTGATCGGGCACGACCGCGTGGAAGCCGTCGAGGTAAGCCAAGTCGACGAGCGCCTGGCGCCCATTCCGGGGACCGAGCGCATCGTTCCGTGCGACACACTGCTGCT
>CABUZD010000108.1 GCA_902495945.1 uncultured Collinsella sp. | reverse complement strand
GTGGATGGGCTGACCGCCGCCACCGACGCAGCCGCCCGGACACGCCATAACCTCAACGAAGTCATAGCTCACACGGCCGTCGCGAATCGCGTCGAGCAGGCGGGCGGCGTTGCCCAGCCCGTGCGCCACGGCAATACGCACCTTAGTGCCATCGATATCGGCGACGGCTTCCTTCCAGCCGTCGAGTCCGCGCACGTCGGTAAAGAAATCCGCATCGGGGTTCTTGCCCGTCACCAGGTAATAGGCCGAGCGCACAGCAGCCTCCATCACACCGCCCGTGGCGCCAAAGATCACACCCGCGCCCGTGCCAAAGCCCAGCGGCGTGTCGAGCGGCTCCTCGACCAGCGTGTCCACGCTCACGTGGCTCGCGCGGATCATGCGCACCATCTCGCGCACCGTCAGCGCAACGTCCACATCGGGCGCACCGTCCTCGCCCACCATGCTCGGCAGCGCGCACTCGGCCTTCTTGGCCGTGCACGGCATAACGGACACCACGAACAGGCGCTCGGGCTCAACGCCCAGCACCTTGGCGTAGTATGTCTTGGCGATGGCGCCGAACATCTGCTGCGGCGACTTGGACGTGGACAGGCTGTCGACAAACTCCGGATAGCGCGCCTTCACAAAGCGCACCCAACCCGGGCAGCAGCTCGTAAACATGGGCCAGCCGCGGCTGTCGCCTTCGCCCTTAGCGGCGGCGCCTAGGCGCTCGAGCAGCTCGGAGCCCTCCTCCATAATGGTGAGGTCGGCCGAGAAATCGGTGTCGAACACGTACTCAAAGCCAACGCGGCGCAGCGCGCAAGCCAGGCGCTCGACGGTAGCCTTCTCGCGCGGAATGCCGAGTTCCTCGCCCCAGGCGCTGCGCACGGCAGGCGCGATCTGCACCAGCACGATCTTGTCGGGATTTGCGAGCGCGTCAAACACGGTCTCGGTATCGTCGCGCTCGCGCAGGGCGCCCGTCGGGCAATGCGTAATGCACTGGCCGCACGCGACGCAATCGGTCTTGCCGATCGGCGCGCGCCCGCGGGTACCCACAGCGGTATGCGTGGCGCGGTTGGTCAGGTCCCAAATCCCTAGGCCCTGTACGCTCTCGCACACCTTGATGCAGCGCATGCATTTAATGCACTTGTCGTTTTCGCGGATGATGGGAAAATCGAAATCCCAGCCCTCGCCCGCCAAATGTCTTTGATACGGCAGATAGAAAATGCCCAGGTCGTTGGCGATGGTCTGCAGGTTGCAGTTGCCGCTGCGCACGCAGCTCGTGCACTGCGAATCGTGCTGGGACAGCAGCAGCTGCACGTTGGTGCGACGGGCCTCGCGGGCTTTGGGGCTGTTGGTGTGGACCACCATGCCGTCGAGCACGTAGTTGTTGCAGGCGGCAACCAGCTGGTCGCAGCCCTCGACCTCGACCACGCACACGCGGCAGCCGCCGATCTCGTTCAGATCGCGCAGGTAGCACAGGGTGGGAATCTGGATGCCGACGGACTTGGCCGCGTTCAGGATCGTGGTGTGCTCGGGCACCACGACTTCGCAGTTATCGATAATGAGCCTGACCATGTTGTGCGCTCCGTTTTCGCTGTTGTCGCTGACAGTGGTTTTGTTGGGCTCTACCATTCCAGGTTCCTCCCTCCGCGGAACGCGCCAAAGCCAAAGTGGTCGCAACGCAGGCAGCGGCTTGCCTCCTGGCGAGCCTCCTCCTCGGTAAGGCCCTGCTCGACCAGATTCCAATCGTGAATACGCTCGCCGGCCTCGCGCTCACCCAGCTCGCAGCGGCCGCACTCATGCTTGCCCTTAAACTGGACGGTCGGCAGCTCAACCTCGAGCTTGATCTTGTGGTCGAAACCAAGGTAGCGGTCGATGTTTGCCGAAGCCACGCGGCCGGCATTGATGGCTCGGATGACGGTGGCGGGGCCGGTCTGGCAGTCGCCGCCGCTAAAGAGGCCATCGAAGTTGGGCACGGCGCCGTCCGAATCGGTGACGATGCAGCCCCACTTGCAGGCAATGCCCATCTCCTCAAACGGCTTGGAATCAATGTCCTGGCCAATGGCGACAAACACGCGCTCGCAGAGGATGACGCGCTCGGGCGTGGCGGCGGCACGCGGGGCCGGGCGCCCGCGGCGGGGCTCGCCGATAATCTGCGGCTGTACGCGCAGGCCGTTCACGCGTCCGTCCTCGCCCGTCTCGATACCGAGCGGGGCTGTGAGCTCCAGAACCTCGCAACCCTCGGCCTGGGCGCCAGCGATCTCGGCGTCCTGAGCCGTCATATCGCAGATGCGACGGCGGTAGACGATGCCTACCTTTTCGGCACCGCAGCGCACGGCAGAGCGCGCCACGTCCATGGCCACGTTGCCGCCGCCGATGACGCACACGCGCTGGCCGCTCAGGTCGGGCAGCTCGTCATCGCCGATGGCACGCAGCATCTTGACGGCCGACTCCACGCCGGGCGCCTCTTCGCCCGGAAGGCCGAGCTTCTTATCGCTGTGGGCACCGATGGCCAGGTAGACGGCATCGAACTCGTCGCGCAGGCGGGCAAGCTCCTCGCCGTTGACGGAGTGATCGAGCTCAACGTCGATGCCGGCGCTCAAGATCCAGTCGATCTCGGCCTGCAGGCGCTCGCGCGGCAGACGATAGCTGGGGATGCCGTAGCGCAGCATGCCGCCCAAGTGGTGACGCTGCTCAAAGATGGTCACCTTATGACCCATCACGGCCAGGTAGTAGGCGCAGGAAAGGCCGGCCGGGCCGCCGCCGATCACGGCGACGCGCTTACCGGTGTTGTCCACTACATGCGGCTTGTGGTCGTTGAGGTCACTGTGCTCAACGGCAAAACGCTTAAGGGCGAGGATGTTCATGGGGTCGTCGACCATGCCACGGCGACAGTGCATCTCGCAGGGATGCTCGCACACCAGGCCGCAGACGAGCGGCAGCGGGTTATTCTTGCGGATGACCTTGACGGCATCGGCATAGCGGCCGGCCTCGACGAGCGAAATGTAACCGGGAATGTCGACGTGTGCCGGACAGCCCGAGACACACGGGACGCGGGCCTCACGATCAAAGCCGCAGGAGTGCTCGCGAATGTGATGCTCAAAATCGTCGCGGAAGCCGCGAATGGCCGTGAGTGCCATGGCGCCAGCTTCGTAGCCGATGGCGCAGTCGCTCGAAAGGTAGATGGTGCGGGCCGTGCGCTCAATCAGGTTGAGCGTGGACTCATCGGCGCGCCCTTCGAGCACATCGGCAAGCAGGTCGCTCAGCGCGCTCAGGCCCACGCGACAGGGCGTGCACTTGCCGCAGCTCTGGGTGGAGCACAGGTTGACGAGCGCTGCCGTAAACTCCACGGGACACGGGGCGAGCGAGCTCACCGCCAGACGACGTCCGAGCGCATCGTGCAGGTCGTCCATGACGGCCTGAGCGTGGCTGCGTTCCATTACATGCAGTCGAGCCATAAGATCCCCTCTCACATGGCAGCCCGGAGGCGAGGCCGGGCGAAATTGCTACACGCACAACACTGACCTAAAAAGTTGTTAGGTCTCCACGCAGTTCGGCAGGCGGCATGAAATGTCACCCTCAGCGGTGAAATAGAACATTACCGCAGATAAATGCCATATTTGATAAAACGCGTTACCAAACGACAATGCCCCGCCCACGCAATGACGTGGACGGGGCATTAATCAAGTTTTGCGGTCAGCGACTCTTTTGCGCCAGCGACCTTCTGTCTTTAGCTAAGCTCGGGCCAGTAACCCTTGTTGGCCTCGATCATGTCGTCGAGAACCTCCTTGGCGACCTTCATCGAAGGCACGGTCTTGTTGAGCGTAAAGGCCTTGAGTGCCTTCTCGTACGAGCCCTCGATCGTGGCCTCGACCACAAGCTTCTCGGAGTTCAGCTGCTGCATCATGAGGCCCTGCTGGAACAGAGGAATGTTGTCGCGGCTGATGACCTCGGGGCCGTTCTTGCCAATGTAGGCAGGCAGCTCGACCATGGCGTCGTAGGGCATGTTGGGGATGGCGCCCTTGTTCTCGCAAATGACCAGGAAGCGCTGCTTGGTGTCGTTCTTCAGAGCGATAGCCAGGTCGGCAATCCAGTCGCCGTGGCTGCCCGCATAGAACGTGCTCTCGTCGATCTCGCCCGTCTTCTCGTAGTGGTCGATGCCGTCGAAGAGGTTCTTCTCGCGCGTCTCCTCAACCTCGTTAGCACGGGTGCGCTCGGGGTTGGAATGCTCGACGAACTCCTTCTGCTGCAGGTAGTAGTTCAGATACGTGTTGGGCAGGTACTCCGGGAAGCACTCCATGATCTCGTACTCGCCCTTCCAGACGTAGTACCAGCTGCCCTTGGTGTGGCGGTTCTGCTCGGGATGCTCGTCGGCGGTCTCCTCGGGCTTCTTTGCCATGAGCGAGCCCATGCCCTTGAGGTAGGAATCGGGCAGCAGAATCTCGTGCTCCTTGATGTACTCGCGCAGCTGCGGGAGCACCTCCTCGCCCTTGTGGCGGATCGAGGTGAACCAACCAAAGTGGTTGAGGCCAAAGTAATCGTACTCGACATCCTTCTTGTCGATATCGAGCGCGGCGCAAACCACGTCGATGATCGCGATCGGCATGTCGCAGATGTTGATGATACGAGCGTTGGGACGCAGCACACGGCAGCCCTCGGAGACGATGGCGGCAGGGTTGGAGTAGTTGAGAATCCAGTAGTCCTTCTTGGCGTACTTCTCAACGTCATCGATCAGCTCGACCATGGGGAAGATGGTGCGCATGCCGTAGGCAAGGCCGCCGCAACCGCAAGTCTCCTGACCAACGCAGCCGTGACGCAGCGGAATCTTCTCGTCCTGCTCGCGCATGGCGTAGCCGCCCACGCGCATCTGGGCAAACACGAAGCTCGCGTCGGTAAAAGCCGTCTTTTTGTCTGTGGTCACCGTCAGCTTGATGTCAAGGCCGAGATCCTCGTGCAAAATCCAGTCCACGAGCACGCCGATCTTGCGCTGGCGCTCCTCGTTGATGTCGTACAGACGAATCTCGTCAACGTCGAGCTCGTCCTTGCGCAGGGCGATGGACTTGACGATGCCGGGGGTAAAGGTGGATCCGCCACCACACAGAGTAATGATCATTGTTTACTGCTCCTTCTCAATTGCGTTTTCGACCTTGTCGCGCATCTCGGCGACCTTCATGCCAAAGATGATCTGGATATTATTGCCGTTGCGGTTGATGCCGCTGTTGGGCACGTGGTTGATGAGGTCCTCATTGATGAGGTCCGGGTTCTTAACGTTCACGCGGAGACGCGTAAAGCAGTTCTCGAGCTCCTCGATGTTGTCCTTGCCGCCAAGACCTGCGACCAGGTCGGCAATACCTGCATCGACGCCCTCTGCGGGAGCCGCGGCAACAGCGCCCTGCTTCACCGCGACAGACGCGGCGGCCTCGCCCTCGGCAACGGACTCGGCGAGCTCGGACTCCTCCTCGCGACCAGGCGTGTGGAGGTTGAGCTTCTTGATGAGGAAGGTGAAGAGGAAGAAGTACAGAGCGGCGTTGACGACTCCAAGCACCAGCATAACCGGCCAGTTGGTCTTGTCGACACCGAGGACCAGGTTGGAAACCACGATGTTGATGATACCGCCTGCGGTCGAAGCGGGCACGGAGAGGACCTTGAGCAGAACCAGGAAGATGCCGGAAAGAACCGAGTGAACGACAAAGAGCACGGGAGCGGCAAAGACAAAGAGGAAGTCCATGGGCTCGGTCACGCAGGAGAGCACGGCGGTGATGATCAGCGGGATAATGACAGCCTTGGTCTTATCCTTGTTCCCCTTGTAAGCGGTGAAGATAAAGGCGAGACCGATACCGATGTAGGGCCACAGGTTGTTGAAGGTGTAGCTGTTGAAGTAGGTGCTATCGGAGAAGGGCTGGCCCGTCATTGCCATCTCGGCAACACGGATGGGGTAGGCGCCGGCAATAACCTGATCACCCAGCGTAAGGGTGCCG
>CABUZD010000107.1 GCA_902495945.1 uncultured Collinsella sp. | reverse complement strand
TGCCCGCTCAAATGCCTTGAGCATCGAAGGCGTCAGGTCACGATAGCGTGTAGAGGGATAGGGCATGACATCGGACATACCGCAGATGGGAAACGGCAGCTCGGGCGACTCGAACGGTACGGCAAACACGGCAGCACGCCGGTCCAGCTCGCCTTGGGTATCACCCGGTGCCGCGCCGCAAAGCACGGCGGCGCGATGCCCCGTCTCGATCTGCTCACGCACAAGCGCGGCAAGGTAGGTGCCGCTGCCGGTGCTATCTGGTTTTTGTGCCGAGATATTGAGGATGCGCATGTTGCGGAACACCCCTAGGCCAAGGCGGCGGCGCGGACAGCCGCGCCGATCGCTCCGGCAAAGCGAGCCTGGGGCGAGGTGGTCACCGGCGACCCCAGTAGCTCGCCCAACCGCTCCACCACGAAGGCGTTCTCGCACAGGCCACCGGTCAGGTAGTACGGGGCGCCCGCGGCCTGCCCGGCCATGGTCGCCACGCGCGAGACCACGCTGTCGATCACGCCACGCGCAATGTTCTCGCGCGGCTCACCGCGACCGATCAGGCTGATGACCTCGCTTTCGGCAAACACCGTGCACATGCTGCTAATCTTGGTGGGCTCGCCGGAACGCGCCAGGTCGGCCATCTGCTGCTGGGAAATACCTAGGCGGTCGGCCATGATCTCCAAAAAGCGCCCCGTGCCGGCGGCGCACTTGTCGTTCATGGCAAACTTGGCCACGCGGCCACTTTTAAGCTGAATGACCTTGGTGTCCTGACCGCCCACGTCGATCACGGTGCCGTGGTCGCCAAACAGGAGCACGGCACCGGTGCCGTGGCAGGTAATCTCGGTCACGACCTTGTGTGCATAGGGCACGGCGACACGGCCGTAGCCGGTCGCGACCACGCGAGCATCGTCGGCCGTCACGTCGTAGCCGGCCGCTGCCAGTGCCTCGCGCAGCCGTTCGGAAGCATCGACCGAGGAGAACCCGGTTGGCTGCACGTACGTCCACGCCACCGAACCCTCCCCGTCGACCACAGCAGCCTTAGCCGCCGTAGACCCGATATCGATCCCGATCCCTATCATGGCTCTCTCCCAATCTAAACATCAAAGACAGCGGCGCGTTCAGGCGCCTTAGATCTAGGTTTCTCAGGTGCCGGAGATTGCCCCGAAAGAGGAGCGCAGCGTACTTTGGGTACGCAAGCGACGGTTTGAGGGGCAAGATCCGGTGCCTGAGGAAGCTAGAGGGTTTCGATGAAGGCGGCGATGCGGGTCTCGATCTGGCCCATGTCGCCGTTGCTGTAGTCGGTCTCGATCTTCATATACGGAATACCTGCACCTTCGACAGCCTCCTGCATGCGCGCACTCTCCACGTTAAAGGTGTGGCACGCCTGGAGCACGCTCTCCACTACGCCATCGACGTGATACTTCTCGCACATGGCCAGGGTGTTGTCCATACGGCCGTCGTTGGGCGTCATGACCGAGCAGTTGATGTCCAGGTAGCGGTCGGCGATGGCGCGCAGGATATCGGGCGCGTCCGGGTCGATCATCATGGCCGCCGTGCGCTCGCCCGAGCAGTCGTCCATGCACACGACCACACCGCCGTTGGACTCGATGGTGCGACCGATCTTGTTGATTACGCCGCCCACCGGGCAGCCGGTGATCAGAATGCGCTTGGCATCCGCCGCGACCGGACGCTCGCCCGCGTCGTAGGCCTCGCGCAGCTTGGCGACCTTTTGCTCCAGCTGCTGCGTATAGGCCTCGATATCAAAGCTGAACGTACCGGCAAACATGGTGCTCATCAGGTCGACGCCGCTCATGGCCGCCGGCTGGTTGGCCTGCAGTGCAAACATCTCGAGCTGGGCCGCACGCAAGCGGTTGCGACGACGGACGGCAGCGCGCAGGTCGTCGTCGGTAATCGTGATGCCGTAGAAGCCCTCAAGCTCTTCCTTGAGCAGGCGGCACTCCTCGTACCAGCCTTCACGCTCGTAGGCGCGATCGCGACCCTGCGGAAGATGCAGAATGTGCGTGCGCTTGAGCTCGTTGAGCAGCTCGTACATCTTCTTCTTGCCGTCGCAGGTGGTCTCACCGATGATCATGTCGCTAAAGTACGTAAACGGACACTTTTGCGAGTAGGCAAAGCCGTACGTCGATTTGATGAGCGGACACAGATTTGCCGGCAGCACCTTCTCGGCCTCGGGAATTACCTCGTCGGATGTGCCGCACAAGGCCACACTTGCAGCGCCCGCGGCATCGATGATCTCGAGCGGCGTATAGCTGCACAAAAAGCCGACCAGGCGATTACCCGCCTGCTTATAATCCTTGACGCGAATAAACGCCGCTTTGCGTTGCTCGTTGAACTCCTCAAACGTGGACGGCAACGGCTGCTCAATATTTTCCGACATATAACTCCTAAACCTTTTAACCAACCAAGGAAACGGCTTTCCCAGGTGCCCGAGGTTGCCGTGAAAGAGACGCGCCGCGTACTTTGGCACGCAAGCGACGGTTTGAACGGCAAGATCGGGTGCCTGGAGAAGCCGCCGGGACGGATAGTCCTAAATGGTTTCCAAGAAAGCCTCAATCCTGGTTTGCAGTTGACCGGCGTCCTCGCCGGCGTAGTCGGTCGTGATGTGCATAAACGGAATGCCTGCCTCCTCGGCGGCCTTCTCCACGGCAAACGACTCCATCTCGTAGAGCGTGCAGAACTGCAGAGCCACGTCGACGATGCCGTCGGCATGAAGGTCCTTGGCCATCTGGACAATGTCCTTCATACGCTGATCGTTGGGCGTAAAGACGGCGCAGTTGATCTTAAAGTAGCGCTCGGCGATAGCATCGAGCATCTCGTCGACCGTCTCGCCGGACTCGTCGACCAGGTCCTTGTAATAGCGCGAACCCGTGCAGGACTCCTCGCCCACCACGACGCCGCCGGCCTTCTCGATGAGGTTGAACAGCTTCCAGTTGGGCACGGCCATGGGCGTACCGGTGTACAGGATGCGCTTGGCCCCCTTGGGTGCCACGCCCTCGCCGGCCTCGACACGCTGCTCGCACTCAGCCGCCATATCGTTGATGGCTCCGGTCAGACGCGGTGTGTCGTCCATAAAGGCGGCCTGAACGGTCAGCAGGCTGTCGAGACCGCTGATGGGAGCAGGGTCGGCAGCGCGGGTCGCAGCGAGGCGCTGCAGGGCGCGGCGCTTCTCATTGACGGCGTGGATGGCAGCCTTCAGACGCTCGGGCGTAATCTTGACGCCACACTCGTCCTCGATCTTGGCGGCGAGCTTCTTGACCTCGGCCTTCCAGGTCACGAGCGTCGACTCGTCGTGTACGTTGGGAATATCCATGACGTACATGTTCTTTTGCGTGGCAAAGAACTCGTAGGCCTTCTTCTTGCCATCGCAGGTGTTCTCGCCCACCACCAGGTCGCTCGACTCAATGTAGGGGCAGACCTCGCCCAGCTTAAAGCCGGCAAAGCTCTTGATGAGCGGACAAGTGTTGCGCGGCAAGTGCTCCTCGACCTTATCGGTTGTCCAATCGGCACCCGAGCACAGGCCCACGGGAATGCCGTCACAGGCAAGCACGATCTCCTCGGGCACGTACACGCAGAATGAGCCGACGATCTTGGTGGCCTCGCCGGCCTCCTTCTTGTCGAGCATCTCCTTAATACGGCCGCTGTGGATGTTGGTGGCCACAAAGTCCAGGTAGGACGTGGACTTGGGGCGATTGTTCTGCGTCAGGAACATGTCGCCGTACATCTGGCCAACGGCGCCCAGCAGCATGTCGTGATCGGCAAGATTCATGCCGAGGCTCTCCCACATCGGATGGAAATCAAATTCTTCAGCCATAACGGTTCCCCTCTCGAACCAAAAATGAATAGCTACGGTATTGCTGCACGGTGGGTGGCGAAAACCCAGCCGCGCCTAAACCCGGAATTTTGGGGAACCTGCTTTGCGGTCGATTATTTAGTTGTGCGTCGTCTCTCCCGGAGCCGTGAACATACCTGCTCATATGCGGCTCCGAGCCATATACAGGGCGCGCGCGGCAACGCGGCGAATGTATGTCGTCTGCGGCATGTGCGCACCCTCCTTAACCAGTCAAGATCAACTATATCAGCGGTCATCGTCCAGACGAACACCGTTGACATTCGTACGACAGCGTCGTGTGCCGTCGTTTAATAAATTATTATCTTGATTGATAAAGGTTTGTCATTCCTCATTCGGCGAACGGCAAGACGAAGCCGCCGAGGCTTATATCCCCGACGGCATTAACCGGCGCTATCGACAAACCAAATGGATCCTGCTGGCATCAAAATGCATGCGCAGCGTCTCGCCTGCTTGCGGCAGCTCGTCGACAGGCATGCCCACTTTGTTGACCTTCCACTGCAGACGCGTGGGCGCATCAGCGCGCGGCACGTCCAGCAATACCAGCCGCTCAAAGCGCGAATCGCTCACACGGGCCACATGCAAATCGTAGCTGTTACGGCCCCGCTCAACGCGATTGTCAACATGGAAATAGCTTGCGCGAACGCCCAGGTACGCCACATTATCGGGAACCGCGCGACCCACGTTAAAGGTCATGCCCCAGTCGAGGGCCTCAACTTCTTCGTCGCCGATCTTGCGCGCCCGGCTTGTATTCTTGCAGCCCGTCAGGCGCAGCGCCGCCAGCGTCTGCGGACGGCGGACCACGTCCTCGACGGAGCCGATCTCCTCAACATGCCCGTCGTGCATCACGCAGATACGCTGGCACAGGCGGCACGCTTCGTCGATGTCGTGGCTCACGTAGAGCACGGTGCGGTTGCACACATCGAACAGGTCGAGCATGTTCTGCTCGAGGGCGCTCTTAAGATAGGAATCGAGCGCGCTCATGGGCTCGTCGAACATAAAAATGCCCGGATGCGCCGCCACCATGCGGGCAAGCGCCACGCGTTGCTGCTGACCGCCCGAGAGGCGCGCGGGATAGCGGTCGGCAAAATCGGCTAGACCGAAAATGCCCAGATAGCGCTCGGCGAGTTTTTTGCGCGCGGCGGCGTCACCCGCATCCTTTACACCGGCGCATACGTTATCGGCCACCGTCATGTTGGGAAACAGCTGATAGTTTTGGAACAACAAGGCGCATTTTCGCTCCTGGGGCGACAGGTTGATGCCCGCCGCCGAGTCAAAAAAGGTCACGCCGTTGACAACGATCTTTCCCTCGTCGGGCGTCTCCACACCGGCAATGCAGCGCAGCGTGCAGCTCTTGCCACAACCCGAGGCGCCCAGCAGCGCCACGCGCTCCTCGCCGGCCTCAAGCTGCATGTCGAGCATAAAGCCGGGATAGCGCTTTTTGATATCCAGAACGAGTGACATGACCTATCGACCTCCCTGCGGCGCCGCATCATCGCGCATGAGCTCGGCCAGCGCCTCGCGATCGATACGCAGGGCATCGCCGCCGACTGGGTCGAGCGAATCGCCCTGTCCGGCGAGATCTTTGGCCTGTTTGCGCTCCGCACGGGAAAAGCCCCGCTCGCGATACTTTTGCGAATGAGCGGTGTACATGTTGATGAACAGGATGACCAAAATGCTAAAGACAATCACGACGACGACCCAAAAGAGGGCCACCGACGTGTTGCCGCCCATCCACTCAAAGTAGATGGCGATGGGAATGGTCTGCGTAATACCGGCGTAGTTGCCCGCAAAGAACAGCGTGCAGCCAAACTCGCCCATCGCGCGGGCAAAGGCGAGCACCGTGCCGGCGGCAATAGAGGGCCACCCAAGCGGCATCATAAGCTTGGTAAAGATGAGACGCTCGGACCATCCCAAGGTTCGCGCGGCGTCGAGCATCTGCGTGTCGAGGCTCTCGAAGGCTCCGAGTGCCGTACGATAGACGAGCGGGAACGACACCACCACGGCAGAGATCACCGCCGCCGGCCACGTAAAGACAATCGAGACGCCGTGCGCGATAAGCCACCGACCGACCCCGGTCGATCGACCAAATAGCATAAGCAGCAAAAAGCCGCACACCGTAGGCGGCAGCACCATAGGAATCGTAAAGACCGAATCGAGCAGGCCCTTGATGCGACTCGAGGTACCCATGGTCTTCCACGCGGCGAACAGGCCCAGCGCAAACGCGATCACAC
>CABUZD010000106.1 GCA_902495945.1 uncultured Collinsella sp. | reverse complement strand
TGGGGCAATATATCCTTTCACGCGCGGCGGGCGAGTGCTGCGCGGAAGCTATCGAATACGTCCTTGGGACTGTCTTATTGTAAAGGCTCGGCGCACCTTGACGGCAAGCTTTGAATAAAACGCAGGAACCTGCCACGGCTGTAGCGGCTTTAGCGTCTGACGGCAGCGTGTCTATTGCCGCTTGAGCTTGCGAGCGATAAGGCTTCTAGCTGCGTCGATGGTGAGAAGCGTCAGGGCAAAGACGATGCTAATGACGGTACCCGTGACGATGTATATAGCTACCGGGCTGTTTTGGCTGACCAGTATGTTTTCGAGCAACGTATTGAAGACGGGACGCCACAGGCTACTGGTGAGCGACTGCATCACATAGAAACCAAGCGTGGCGGTCGATAAGGTGACGATGACACCTGCAGTCCGCGGATTGCCTGAGGCACTGCGTCGGGTTGCCGCAAAGAGCAAGGAGGCGGCAGCGAGAGCAAACGAGACCAGCGAGGTCGATTTGTAGGAGAGGGTTGCCATCGCCGTGAGGTTACCGGTGAAGGAGAGTTCGCCTTCCAGGATGATGGTGAGTACCAAAACCGTTACGAGCGAGCGCATGCCCAAGGCGTCCGCCCTTTCCGAATCCATGACATCGGTAACGTCGCGGAGCAGCCCGCCGATCAAAAACGCGATAGCGTACGTGACGGCGCTCATGAGCTTCTGCGGCCAAGAAAACTCGCCGCCGCTTGTCGTGCTCATGGCGGCTAAATACCCGTTAACAACAAATGCGAAGATGCCAACGGCGATGACCGTCGTCGTGTAGCTCTTCTGGGGGAGTCGACTTTTAGCCAGTCCAAACCATGGCGCCATGAAGACCATGGCGGCATAGACCCAGATAAACTCAAGGCCTAGCGTGTACCAGTAGTGCGTGTTGAGGGTAACATCGGGAATGGGGGAGACGACCGTGGACCACGCGAGCGCCACGAGGCAATAGAACGCAGTGGGCAAGATGACCTTGCCCAGGCGCTGCGCCGTCCGTTGCATTTGCGATTTCCACGCTGCTCCACCGTCCCAAGCACGCGCGGCCGAAGTGATGAGAAAATAGCCCGAGATCATAAAGAAGACCTCGTTGGCCCAGCAGCCAAGCAGGTTAATAAAACCGAGCACGCCGGAATAGGGGGACATCGCAAGTGGGGCATATTCCACGGCGCCGACGCAGACGGCTTGGAAGGTCCACTGAAAGGTGTGGAACACCGCGATGCCGGCGACCGCGACCAAACGCAGTGCTTCGATGGGTATGTTGCGTGCGGCTTTGGGCTGCATGACGTCCTTTCTTATCGGTTTGCCTCTGTGAGCTCCATAGATTATATAAACGCCCGCTAGCGCGCTGACCCTTTGATACCATGAAACGACAGGTATTTCCTAAGGAGCACATTTGTCTACTAACGCCTTTGGCAGCCCTGTTCTGTCGCTGCTTATTCCCATTTACAATGTTCAGCGCTACCTGCGCGAGTGCCTCGATTCCGCCCTGGCGCAGACGCTCAAGGATATTGAGATCATCTGCATTAACGACGGGTCGACCGACAACTCGCCGGCGATTATCCGCGAGTATATGGAGCGCGATGGGCGCGTCAAGATGATCGACAAGGCCAACAGCGGCTACGGCGACTCGATGAACCACGGTCTGGAGATGGCGCGTGGCAAGTACGTTGGCATCTTGGAGTCCGATGACTTTATGGCGCCCGACGCACTCGAAAAGCTTGTCTCGGCCGCCGATAGCAATAATGCCGACTTTGCGAAGGCGAATTTTGATTTCTACTGGTCTAAGCCCGAGGAGCACCGTTCGCTGCACGAGATGTTTAAAGCCAAGGACTGTGGCAAGCCGGTGCACCCGAGCGATACGACGCAGTTCTTTAAGCAAAAGCCGTCGATTTGGTCGGCCGTGTACCGTCGCGATTTTCTTGAGCGCAACGGCATTAAGTTCCTGCCGACTCCGGGGGCATCCTTTCAGGACACGTCATTCGCCTTTAAGGTGATCGCGTGCGCTGATAAGGCTGTTTACGTGCATGATGCCGTGTTGTCTTATCGCCAGGACAACGAGAATTCCTCGGTCAATTCTTCGGCTAAGGTCTTTTGCGTCAATACCGAGTATGCCGAGATTGAGCGTTGGATTCGAGAGGATTATGCCCGTGATCATGCAAGTGATGACGTCGCGCGCATGCTCAAGTTCAATCAGCTCATTAAGTACGATTCGTACATGTGGAACTACGTGCGCCTGGCGCCCAAGTTCTATAAGGAGTTCCTGGTTCAGATGGCCAAGGAGTTCCAAGCGGCCTTGGACGCCGGGGACTTTTCGCTTGACGACCTCAAGCCGTGGAAGCGCGCGAACCTCGCTGCCATCCTCAAAGATCCTGAGGGCTGGGTTGACGAGCATCCGAGTTTTGCGACGGATGGTGCCTTGGGGCGTGCTAAGTATTACGCCTTGGTTGGAGGCCCGGGCGTGGTCGCCGCCTTCCTCATCGAATCGCTGAGGGGGTAGGTCGGCATGGGAGAGACTTTGACCCCCAAAGCGACCATTGTCGTTCCCGTCTACAATTCGTCGCGCTCCATTCAGCGATGCCTCGATTCGCTGTTGGCCCAGTCCGAGCGCTCGATTCAGGTTGTCTGCGTCAACGACGGTTCGACTGATGATTCGTTGAACGTGTTGCGCCAGATCGCGCAGGCCGACGATCGCGTACTGGTGATTGACCAGGAAAACGCGGGCGTCTCGTGTGCTCGAAATGCCGGTATCGATGCCGCCGAGGGCGAGACCGTCTTTTTTGTGGACGCCGACGATTACATCGATGCCCAGACGGTCGAGCGTGTGCTGCATGCCATGGGGTCTGCAGATGCCGAGACCGCCGTCTTTGGTGGCGTCTGTGAACCTGCCGATGCTGCCCCCAAACGCGTCCAGCAACTCATGAGTCCCAAAGCTGGTATCTTTGGCGCCCGTGATCCCCAACTGCTGTTCCATTCGAATGCGCAGCCCTATGCCTGCCGTGCGGCTTTTTCGCGCGAGCTGCTCAATCGCGAAGGCATTCGCTTCGCCCCCGGTTTGGCTTTGGGCGAGGACGTCGTCTTCCAATTTGCGGCTTATGCGCTTGCCCGCAAGACCATCGTCATGCCAGACAAGTTCTACCACTACGTGATGGAGAGCGAATCCGCGACGCACGAGTTCAACAGTGACGAGGCTCGCGCCAAAAAGCTTGACGCCCACATGAGGATGCTCGAGGAGGTCTTGGAGGACTGGGCGGCCTACGGTCTTTTGGACCTGTGTCCCGGCGAGCTGATCACCTGGTTCTTGGACCTTATCGTGTTTGATTTGGCGCGCTTGGATTCCGATGACTTCCATCGCGTGGCGGCTCGCGTCAACATGGACCTCACGACGTTTTTGGGAACGGAGTGGGCGGATATGCCTGCTAAGGGCGCCGTTCGCCGTGTTGCCCACAAGCTCGTTGCGGCGACCTCGGGCGTTTCGATGGCAGACGCCACGCTGTTCTATCTTTCGACTCGCGGTCTCAAAGCCTGTCTGGAGCGCTTTATCTAATTCCAAGCGCTGCCGCCCGCCGCAACCCGGCTGCTAAAATAACCCTGTTACACGCTATTCAACAGGAGGTTCTCTTGCAGAACTCTGATACCCCTAAAGTTTCGCTGCTTGTCCCGATTTGCAATGTCGAGCGCTATCTGCGCGAGTGCCTCGATTCCGCCGTGGCGCAGACGCTCAAGGACATCGAGATCATCTGTATCAATGACGGTTCCACCGATAGCTCGCCGGATATCATCCGCGAGTACATGGAGCGCGACCCCCGTGTAAAGATGATCGACAAAGCCAACAGCGGCTACGGCGACTCGATGAACCGCGGTCTGGAGATGGCGCGCGGTGAGTACGTGGGCATTCTTGAGTCCGACGACTTTATGTTTGAGGATTCGCTCCAAAAGCTGGTCGCCAAGGCCGATGCTGAGCATGCCGATGTGGTAAAGGGCGACTTTTATCTGTATTGGTCCACGCCCAGCGAGCGCCGTGAGCTGTTTGGGATCATCGACGAGCATATGACGGGCGCCGCGTATCGCCCCGTCGATCGTCCGGGCATCTTCTACCGCAAGCCTTCCATTTGGTCGGCTATCTATCGGCGCGAGTTCCTCAACGACAATCAGATTCGGTTCCTTCCCACGCCGGGTGCCTCGTATCAGGACGCAGGCTTTAACTTTAAGGTTTGGGCTTGTGCCGAACGTGCCGCGTTTATTGCGGACCCCATTTTGTGCTATCGCCAGGATAACGAGAAGAGCTCCGTTAATTCGCCCAACAAGGTGTTTTGCGTGTGCGACGAATACGTCGAGATGCAACGTTTTTTGGACGAGCGTCCCGAGCTCAAGGCTCAGCTCCAAGGCATTTTAATGCGCATGAAGGTCGATACGTACCGTTGGAATGATGAGCGTCTGGTCGATGAGCTGCGTGGGCAGTTTTGGAAGAAGGCCTCGTCCGAGCTCAAGGCCGATTGGGATGCCGGTCGCTTTGACCTGTCGCTGTTTGATCCGCGTGGCGAGACCGACTTGCGCCTGATGGTCAAATCGCCCCGCGCCTATATCGATTCGCGCTTTGACTTTAAGAAGCCGGGCAAGATCAATACGTTTAAGCACTACTTTAAGATCGGCGGCCTGCCGCTGGTCTGGCGCGTGCTGACGTATCAGCGCACCTACGGTGATAATCCGCACCCCGATGACGTTCCGGTCGCACAGTAGGAGCACTTGACTATGGCTACCCCCAAGATTTCCGTTGTCGTTCCCATCTATAACGTGGAGGAGTACCTGGCCTGGTGCCTGGACTCCCTGCTTGCGCAGGACATGCCCGATTGGGAAGGCGTGCTGGTCAACGACGGCTCGCCGGACGGTTCGCGCGATATTGCGGCTGCCTATTGCGAAAAGGACGCGCGCTTTACGCTGGTCGATAAGGAGAACGGCGGCCTGTCGAGCGCACGTAATGCAGGCATCGCTGCGTCCACGTCGCCTATCGTTGCGTTCTTGGATTCCGACGACCGCTTTACGCCCGATGCGTGCCGCGTGATCGTCGATGCCTTTGAACGCGAGGATTGCGACGTGTTGACCTTTGGCGCGAATCCGTATCCGCTGGAGGCGGGGTATCCGTGGCTTAACTATGTGCTGAGCCCACGCGATGTGTCGTTTGAAGGCTATAACTCTGACTTGCTGTTTAAGGAAGCATCTCGCCCCTTTGCATGGCGCACCGCCTGCAAGCGTGAGTTTTTGCTGGGCAACGGGATCGTGTTCGATGAAACCGTCAAGTATGGCGAGGACCAGGTCTTCGATTTTGCCGTGTACGGTCGTTCGTACAAGACCGCGCTTATCTCGAACAAGCTGTATGACTACCGCGTGGCGCGCAAGGGTTCGCTCATGGACACCATGCGCTATGACGACGAGACGCGCCTGCTGGAGCACGTGAAGATTTACTCCGCGGTGCTGGCAGATTGGCGCCGCGACGGTCTCGATGCTCAGCACGCCGATGACCTTGCATATTTCCTGTGCGATCTGGTGCTGTACGATGCGCTCAGGTTGCTGGGTTCGGACTGCGGTAAGGTGTTTGCTGCCGTTGCCACGGCACTTGCCGACTTTGCTGTGGGCAGCGATGCTGCGCTCGCACAATGCGCTCCTTCTGTTGCCGCTATGGTGCGTGCGGCGCTTACCAGCAAGGCCCCCAATGCCCGTGAGTGCAAAAAGCTCATGTTCGATTACGACGTCTTGAGGTTTGGGCGCCTGGGTGCCCGCAAACGCATGGCAGCGAACGCCCTGGGAAAGCGAGAAGTGTAAATGAGTATCAAGCGTTTGGCGCTTTGCCGCAGCCAGGGCCGTCTGTTTGTGCTGCTTCGTTTTGCCGGTCAGGATGTCGCCGCGCTTATTGAGCGGGAGGGTTCTCAATCGTTTGCCCATGCGACGACGAGTGGTTCTTGTGTGCCGTCGCTGGTGCTCCCGGTCGATCATGGCCGTGTGCTGGCGCTTTGCCCTTCCGTTTCCGATTACGAGCGCGAGCTCGCCGTCTTGGTGCTTCCGTTTTTGGATGGCTCGTCGATGGATGTCGTTTTTGCATCCGGTTGC
>CABUZD010000105.1 GCA_902495945.1 uncultured Collinsella sp. | reverse complement strand
TGACGAAGCCGCGGTAAGAAAATCCATGTCGCAGATGATTGTCTGCGATGCCCTCCTGGCCAACAGCGACCGCCACTGGCGAAACTTCGGCATCATCCGCAATGTCGACACACTAGAAATGCGGCCTGCACCGCTGTTCGATAGTGGCAATTGCCTGTGGTACAACGTGCCAACCGCCGTGCTCGTTGCCGGGGAGTTTGGATTTGCCGCCAAACCGTTTGGTCCAGATCCTTCCGCTCAGCTAGCATTTGCTGACTCGCTCGATTGGTTCGATGCGTCGCATCTCGATGGGTTCGTCGACGAGGCAGTCGAAATCCTCTCACAAAGCGCATGGGCAACAGCAGGCAATCGCCTCAAGCCCATCCGCAGCGGTCTCGAGCGCAGCACGATAAAGGTAAGCGCCGCCGTTGAGGTACTACGTCACGTGCAGAGATAACAGCACTGCCCCCTAAGTTGCGGTGAAATAGGGACTGTTTTCGCATTTAAAACGCTTAAACAGTCCCTATTTCACCGCAACTTACAGTGGGCGGCCTCGGTCGGTACTGCTGTGCCAGCCGAGGCCGCTGCTCCCCTAGCGCTGAACGTAGGCGCGAACCAGTTCAAAGGTGTTGCGCACGCCGTCGATGTGGCTGCGCTCGTAGTTGTGGCTCGCGTACACACCGGGGCCGATCAGGCCGTGACGGATATCGTAGCCGGCAGAAAGCGTGGCCTCGACGTCGGAGCCGTAGTGTGGGTACACATCGATGGCGTAATCGAGCTCAAGCTCGCGCGCGATATTGGACAGCGTGGTCACCAGATCGTAGTTGTAGGGGCCGCCCGAATCCTTGGCGCAGATCGAAACCATGCGCTCGGTGCAGCCCAGGTCGTCGCCCACGCAGCCCATGTCAACGCTGATCATCTCGCGCGTGTCGGCCGGCACGAAAGCACCGCCGTGGCCGACCTCCTCGTACACGGTAAAGAGCAGCGACACCTTGCGCGAAAGCGACACCTCGCCGTCAGCAACGGCGCGGGCCAGACCCAGCAGAATCGACGCCGACAGTTTGTCATCCAGGAAGCGGCTCTTAATGTAGCCGCTTTCCGTCACCGTGGTACGCGGATCCATAGCGATGATGTCGCCCGTCTGAATGCCCAGCTCGAGCACATCATCTTTGCTGTCGACATTCTCATCGAGCAGGATTTCCATGTTCTTCTCGATGGCCTTGACCGGCTCATCGGCCACATGCGCCGAAGGCTCGGTATTGAGGACCACACCCGTGTACACATTGCCGTCACGCGTGTAGACGGTGCAGTTCTCGCCATCGGCCGTAGACCACTGGTGCCCGCCGAGCGTCGTGGGACGCAGGCGACCATTGTCCTTGATGGAGCGCACCATGGCGCCCAGGGTATCGACATGGCTCGCCAACACAAGCGGCTCGCCCTCGCCGCCAAGCTCGACCAGTACGTTGCCCTTATTGGAACGCTCGGGGCCAAAGCCCATATCGCGCAACGTTTCCATCAGATAATCAGTCGCCGCACGGGTATAGCCCGTAGGCGAAGCAATAGAAGTCAGCGTCTTAAGCTGTCCCGCAATATAGGAGAGCGTCCCCTCTAAAGAAGCAATATCAGAAGCCATATGCATCCTTCCAAGTAAAACTAAGACCGAGTCCCGATTTTAACCGTTCTGCGCGCGCAAGGCTCTGGGAGCCGAGCCACCTCTAGACGTCCTCGCGCCGATTTTGCGCACGCGCACGGCTTACAATCACAATCTTGTATAAATCCTATCGGTATTTGCATAGAAATGAGGAATCTTTTTGCTTCGTCTCAGGGTACCCCACCTTCGGCCGTGCATAACACGGAGTATTCTGCACCGCGGCCCCCAACGGCCCCATCACAAACGACAAAACGACGTGGTTACAGCAGTGTTGCAGGTCGTCGCAAAGCAGAAACTCAGTAACAACCCCCTCCACTCATCGATAGCCCGCCCACAATGGCTGTCGATGGGCGCCTGCGGGCCACTACGGGCCATTCAAAACGTTATGCATTTTTAAGAGCTTGCTGAATACTCCCAAAAATGCACGCTGGGAAGTGCACCACCTATCCGCAGCGGACAGTATGCCTTGGTTTTGCCCGTCTCGGGGCATCGACGCAGCACAAAAAGCCCCGCCGTGCGTAGCACGGCGGGGCCAGCGGCAAGCCAAAAGTCCATACGCCTACAGGCGAAAGAACACCAAACTAGGCTAGGCAGCCGGGCAGATCTTCTTGAAGAGCTCGATGACGTCGTCGAGCGTCGCCTCGCGCGGATTACCCGGGAAGCAGGCGTCGGCCATGGCGTCCTTGGCCAGGACCTCGATCTCGTCGGCCTTCATGGCCTCGCAGACGTGCGGGATGTTCACGTCGGCGGAAAGCTGTTTGACGGCGGCGATAGCGGCGTCGGCGGCCTCGTCGGTGCTCATGCCCGTGGTGTCAACGCCCATGGCGACGGCAACCTTGGCCAGGCGCTCGGCGCAAACCGGCTTGTTGAACTCCATGGCGATCGGCAGCAGCATGGCGCAAGCGACGCCGTGCGGGGTATCGTAGTGGGCGGACAGGGTGTGAGCCATGGCGTGGTCGATGCCCAGGCCAACATTGGAGAAGCCCATGCCGGCGACATACTGACCAAGAGCCATGCCCTCACGGCCGGAGCCGGGCTGGCCGGACTTGGCCTCGGCAACAGAGTCGCGCAGGTGCTCGCTGATCAGCTTAATGGCCTCAAAGTGGAACATGTCGGAAAGCTCCCAGGCGCCCTTGGTGGTGTAGCCCTCGATGGCGTGGGTCAGAGCGTCCATTCCGGTAGAGGCGGTCAGGCCGGCGGGCATGGAAGCCATCATATCGGGGTCGACGACGGCGACCTCGGGGGCGTCGTTGGTGTCGACGCACACGAACTTGCGGACCTTCTCGGGGTCGGTGATGACGTAGTTGATGGTCACCTCGGCAGCGGTACCGGCGGTCGTCGGCACGGCGATGGTGAACACGGCGTGGTTCTTAGTGGGAGCAACGCCCTCGAGGCTGCGGACATCGGCGAACTCGGGGTTGTTGATGATGATGCCGATGGCCTTGGCGGTGTCCATGGAGGAGCCGCCACCGATGGTCACGATAGCGTCAGCCTCGGCGGCCTTGAAGGCCTCGACGCCGTCCTTGACGTTCTGGATGGTGGGGTTGGGCTTGATCTCGGAGTAGAGACTCCAAGCGATGCCGGCGGCGTCGAGCTCGTCGGTCACCTTAGCGGTAACGCCAAACTTGACCAGATCGGGGTCGGAGCAGACGAAGATCTTCTTGTAGCCACGACGCTGGAGCTCGCCGGGGATCTCCTTGATGGCGCCGGAACCATGGTAAGAAATGGTGTTGAGAACGAAACGATTAGCCATTGATAGCCTCCTATCGTGCGCGGGGCACCCGTTACGCCCCGCACTATAAGTCCCATCCTAACGCTTTTGAAACAAAAAACACGTGAGAACATCAAAAGTGTTAAAGCGTTTCAACATACTAACGGGGCCTTAGCCCTTCCCTCCCGACAGCAGCGAAGGCTAGATTATAGGAGCAATCGCCCAAAGAACACGACCCACTCAGTCTATAAATTGTTTCTGTTTTAGCAATATATGTTTGACAATACGTTTATAAAAGGATACTTTTATAGTCAATAACATACATGCGGCAAATAGCGTCATTCATTTTGTTAGAAATTGCCCATGCGGTTATTGCAGCTGCATGTACTGCAACGTACAGCGTAATTCTCCGCACGAAGCAGAAGACGGTTCCAATTCGATCGAGGCGACGACGCGTGATGGCTACTGGTCCTAAATCGAGCAAGACGGCTACAAACGAATATCGAATCTCAATTGAAGGTAACCCTTATCCGCATACTCTGGCTCTCATCAACCCAGCGGGAGACAACCTCAACATCAAAAAACATGGGTTCACGGGTCCACTAGGACAGCTATTGAGTCTTAAATATACCGTTTATGACGATGCAAATGAAAAACTCTTCACTGTCGTCGACGGTGGTTTTAGCAACATGCCCAGGGTTGCGCTCATCATCGAACACAAGGAAGTTGCGGTGTTTGATTATGGCCTAAACAGACTTGAGATGAAGTGCGTAACGAACATACCGAATTACTCAATAAAAGGTAACTTCCTATTTGGAGATTACGATATATTCAGCCAACGGGAAGTGAAACTATCTTCAGTTGTCGTCCTTCAATGTGATAAACAATCGTGCTTTAGCATACAGGTTTTGGATAAAGCCGAATTAGCCGCCGCAATTGGAATACCTACAGCCATTGCCCTTCTTAGGGCTCGGATTGAAGAGCATCTCGAATAAATCGCAAAAAGCAGTTCGTAACAACATTCAGGAGCTAGATAGTTTTTTCTGGCTCCTGAATGTTGTTACGAACATGCACCTTAGCGCTTAAGACTCGCGGTCTGCCAGTCAGCTATGATGCGGGCCCATTTCCTGTGCAAGTCGCGCTCGCGGTCGATGAACATGATGGCAAACGCGACAAACAGCAGCAAGCTCGCCACGACGATGGCGTGCAGGCCCATGCGCTCAATACACCAGTTGCCCAACACGGCGCCAAACACAAAGGTAAAGATCACGCCAAAGTACAGCAGGCCGTTTTCCAAAAAGCCGCGCCTGTGGGTGATGATGTAATCGTCCACGTTTTGCAGCGCGTTGCGCAAGTTGCCGATGCACATGGTCGTAGCGATGCCGTGACCGTGGATCTTGCGGAAGCTCTCGACCTGCATACCGCAGGCAAACGAGGTGAGGCAGTTGGCGAGCAGGTTGTAACCGCCACCGGGGATAAAGCTCACGCCCAGCAAGATGACGGCTTCAAAAAACACCGTCACCTGGCGCCAGTGGATCACGCTGCCAAACCGCTCGTGCACCAAGTCGGCAAGCATAATGCCCACGGCAAACGACACCACGGGGAAGAAATAGCGTCCCGCAAGTGCCCAGTTGCCCTCCGAGATGCTCACGCCCACCAGCAAGATGTTGCCTGTCTGCGCGTTTGCGAAAACATGGTCGCGCCCAATGTACGAATACACATCCATAAAGCCACCGGCGAGCGCCAAGATGATGCCCAGCTCAATAGACTCCGATATCTGTTTGGCACGCTGCATCGTCGTGCATCCTCCTTGTTGACGACCCTCTCGTGCGTTGGCGGAAACATATCCGCCGTTCATACTGTAACCCATTGACAACATGGCGTGCGCGCGAGACGGGTTCTCCAACGCGCAGATACACAGTCTGGAAACAAACGACGCCCGCATCGACGCGCCGATCCGCCAGCCCATGTACTCCACCAGTCTTTTTAGCGCCGTCCCAAAAAGACTGGTTACAATTACGTGCAGCATACTAACAACAGGAGGAATCGTGGCAAAAAAGCCCCAGGACGCTCAGCACAACCAGCACGGCAAGCACGCCCAGCGCGACCAGCAGCAAAAGCGCGGCGGCAAGGCGCAGGGCTCACGCCCCGCGCATACCGCGGCTGCGCCCGCCCGTCCCTGGCGCCCGGGCCGCGATAAGTTCCTCCCCGTCAGTCGAACCGACATGGATGCACGCGGCTGGGACCAGTGCGACTTTGTCTACATCTGCGGCGACGCCTATGTGGACCATCCCAGCTTTGGCATGGCCATCATCAGTCGCGTCCTCGACGCGCACGGCTACAAGGTGGGCATCATCTGCCAGCCCGACTGGACCGACCCCGCCAGCATTACCGCGCTCGGCGAGCCGCGCCTAGGCTTTCTCGTCAGTGCCGGTAACATGGACTCCATGGTCAACCACTATTCGGTGACCAAGCACCGCCGCCACACCGACGCCTATACCCCCGGCGGCGAGGAGGGTCACCGTCCCAACCGAGCCGTCACGGTCTACGGTAACCTCATCCGCCAGACGTTCAAGGACGCCCCCATCATCATCGGCGGCATCGAGGCGAGCCTGCGCCGCCTGGCCCACTACGACTACTGGCAGAACAAGCTCAAGCGTTCGGTACTGCTCGACTCGGGTGCCGACATCCTCATCTACGGTATGGGCGAGCACGCGATCGTCGAGATCGCCGACGCGCTCGACGCGGGACTGCCCGTCGATCAGATCACCTATATCAACGGCACCGTCTACCGCACAGGCTCGCTCGACGAGGTCTACGACTA
>CABUZD010000104.1 GCA_902495945.1 uncultured Collinsella sp. | reverse complement strand
GACCGCTTGCAATCGGTCGGCGGGGCCTGCCGTTAACCCGTCCCGGTCCGCCCCCGGCATGTCATCGACGCCTTCGGCTCAGTCTCATATCCGCGGATACCGTTCTGCCGGCCCGCACTCCATTCCTTCGGCGGGGTTCCCCAAGTCTGTCGAGGCGCATGCGGAGGGCTCCGCGCGCACAGCGAAATAGGGGGTATCCCCGAAGGCCGCCCGGCTCGCCGGGACGGGGGCTATGTCTATTCCGCGCCCTCCCGGCACATCATGCCGAGGGCCCAGAGCCACCTCACGAGCTCGGCCGCGGTGGCCGCGTTGGCCTTCGCCGCGGGCATGCCGCGGGCGAGCATCTCCTCGCGCCGCCGCAGGAGCCGCTCGGACCCCTTCCTCCCGTGCATCCTTATCTCGAGGGGCACGCCCGTGTCCCTCGGCATGAGCTTCGGCTGGTGCCGTGCCGCGGCGTAGCACCATGAGCCCTCAACGGCCAGCTTCCTCACGAGCGCGTTGCCCGCGCCGCTGATGCCTCCGAGCCGCACGGAGTCGCCACTCGACCTCTGACTCGGCGCGAGGCCGAAATAGGCCGTGACCTGCCTTCCGGAACGGAACCTCGTGAAGTCGCCGACCTCGGCCGAGAAGGCTGCGGCCAGCGCGAAGGCGCAGCCCTTGATCGACTGGAGGGCGGCCACCTCCGCGGCGATCGGGCTGGCATCCACGGCGGCCCTGTACTCGGAGAGCAGGTCCGCCCGGGCCTCCGCCGCGGCCTCGACCTCGTTCCTCAGGGCGGCGAGCGTCCGAACCCCGCCATCGTCCTCCGGCCTGACCTTGTCGAGCCACCTCAGGAAGTCGTAGGTCCAGTACTTCCTCGGGTTGCCGGCGGGCGTGGTGCCGCCGTAGACGAACCCCCGCTTTGCGAGGAAGGCGAGCAGCCGCTGCTTGGCGGTCGCCAGGCGCGCGGTCGCCCCGTCGTAGGCGCCGGCGAGGTCCCTGATGCCTTCGACCTCGGGGGAGGGGACCCATGCGGGGGAGATGTCGTGGGCGAGTATCGCCTTGGCCATCCTGGCGGCGTCGTTCCTGTCGTTCTTGGAGGCCGAGTCGGCGGCCGACCTGGGGATCTTCGAGACCGCGGCGACGACGCACTCGGCGCCGAGCCCGGCGAGCTCCCTTTGCGGGGCGAAGCCGAGGTAGCCGCTCTCGTAGGCCGCGAGCGACGGCCCGGGGAACCCATCCATCCACCCGGCGATCTCGCCCCAGGGGTTGCCGGGGAACCTCCTCGTCACGGCCTCGCCGGTGTCCGCGTCGAGGGCGCAGACGGTGGTCGACCTCAGGTGGACGTCCATCCCGAACGCGGTAGAATACTTTGGCATGGGAGCCTCCCAACCTCGTTGCGGCGCGGCTGCGCCTATGGCACTTCAACATCATTGTCGCAGCCCCGACCCGCGGTCACGAGCGGGGGCTCCTATCTTTTTAGTGCCCTCGGATTGGGTCATAGTGTCTGTCGTCGCCAAGGCATCGGCGTTTCCTTGGTCCAGATGTAGTCATTGGGGACGTTCTTAAACGACTACCCGACGACTAGTCGTTTAATGCACCAGTTTCTGTCGAGTCGGTGCTTCTTGCGGGTTGCCCGTATAATGGTCTGCGTATGAACCGCAACCAAGGAGTTCCAGTTTATGGACCAGAGCCTTTTTAAATTCGACCTGATCGCCGAGGATCCGACGACGCACGCGCGCGCCGGCGTGCTGCACACCCCGCACGGCGACATCGAGACGCCAATCTTTATGCCCGTGGGCACCAAGGCAAACGTCAAGGGTATTCCTACCGAGACCGTCAAGCAGCTCGGCGCCCAGATCGTGCTTGCCAACACCTATCACCTGTCCATGCGTCCCGGCGAGGATACCATCGCCGAGCTGGGTGGCCTGCACAAGTTTATGAACTGGCACGGCCCTATCCTCACCGACTCGGGCGGTTTCCAGGTGTTCAGCCACAACGACGCGGTCAAGCTCACCGACGAGGGCGTGCGCTTTATCGTCAACGACTATGACGGCCGCCACGTGTTCTGGACGCCCGAGGACAACATGAAAATCGCCATGAAGCTCGGCTCCGACATCTGCATGCAGCTCGACCAGTGCCCGGGCTATCCCGCCACGCGCTCCTACGTTGAGCGCGCCGTTGAGCTGTCGAGTATGTGGGCCGAGCGCTGCTATAAGGCGCATACCCGCGACGACCAGGCGCTCTTTGGCATCGTTCAGGGCGGCATGCACCTGGACCTGCGCCTGCGCTCGCTGCGCCATCTGGAGGAGTGCGGCGACTTCCCCGGTTACGGCATTGGCGGCTACTCGGTGGGCGAGGACCACGAGACCATGTTCGAGACCCTGGCACCACTCGTAAGCGAGTACATGCCCAAGCACAAGCCGCGCTACCTGATGGGCGTCGGCAACCCCACCACCCTCGTGCGCGGTGTGGGCGTGGGTATCGACATGTTCGACTGCGTGCTGCCGACGCGCACGGGCCGCATGGGTACGGCGTTCTCCAGCGAGGGTCGCCTCAACTTCCGCAACGCTCGCTTTGCGCACGACGATGGCCCCATCGATCCCACCTGCACCTGCCCGGTGTGCACGGGCGGCTACAGCCGCGCGCTCATCCGTCACATGGTCACGCAGAAGGAGATGCTCGGTGGCATTCTGCTTTCGATGCACAATATCTACTACCTGCTCAACCTTATGCAGCGTGCCCGCCAGGCCATTATCGAGGGCCGCTACGGTGCGTTCGTGAGCGACTGGATGAATAGCCCTGCCGCGGTGGATTACTAAGGGCGACAGACACGCTTGCAGAGCGTGGGCAATGGCAAAGGCTGAGCGGCAACCGCTTGTCACATTTGCTGACACCGGCTGCGCGACCGCTGACCGATAGCTTGCAAGTGCTTGATGCATCGTGGGTACCATACCGAATAGTTGATGCTCGGGCGGGTGTTTGACGCATGGCGTCGACCCCGCCCGTTTTTCTTTTTCTCGATAGGAGCACCCATGATTAAGAACGAGAATGTCGAGGGCGAGCCCGCCTACGACGAGACGTACCGCCGCGGTCCCGTGGTCATGCGCGGCCCCATGATTCCTAAGGACAACACCTACGCCAACCTGCTGGCGCCTGAAGATTCGACCGACTGGTTGCACGCCGATCCGTGGCGCGTGCTGCGCATCCAGGCCGAGTTTGTCGATGGTTTCGGCGCGCTTGCCGAGCTTGGTCCTGCAGTGACCATCTTCGGCAGCGCCCGCACGCCCAAGACCGATCCACTCTACAAGGCGGCGCGCGCGGTCGGCCGTAAGATTGCCCAGCGCGGCGTGGCGGTTATCACCGGTGGCGGCCCCGGCATCATGGAGGCGGCCAACAGGGGAGCGGCGAGCGTCAACGGCAAGTCAGTTGGCTTGGGCATTGAATTGCCGCACGAGCAGGGGCTCAACAAATACGTGAACCTCGGTATGGACTTCCGCTACTTCTTTGTGCGCAAGACCATGTTCGTCAAATACAGCTCGGGCGCCATCGTGTTTCCCGGCGGGTTTGGCACGCTCGACGAGATGTTCGAGGTGCTCACGCTGGTGCAGACGCACAAGGTCAAGCGCATGCCGCTCGTGCTGGTGGGCAGCGAGTACTGGCAGGGCCTGTTCGACTGGCTCAACGGCCCGGTAATGAGCGCCGGTATGATTAGCCCGCTCGACCCGGATCTGGTACACATTACCGACGACCTCAACGAGGCCGTTGACATTGCGCTCAGCGGATTGATGTAGAGCAATCGTGTCTACCGCGACATGAATATGCATGGCAATCTGATGCTATCTAACGTCAGGTTGCCATTTATATTGGGTATACTGATGCAAAAGACGAGGGCAAGGAGGTCGCGTATGTCTACTGCAACGGTTAAGCCTACGACGGTTCGCCTCGAAGAGGGGCTCAAGGAGCAGGCGACTGAGTTCTTGGATTCGGTCGGCCTCAGCCTCAATTCCTATCTCAATCTTGCCGTTCGGCAGCTGGTAAATCAGCGAAAGATTCCTTTTGAGATTGTAGGAAGGGCGGAGATGCCCAACGAGGCGACGAGGCGTGCCATGGTGATCGCCGAGGCTCATGAGTTGGGGATTTTGCCGGACGATAGCCCGTCATTCAATAACGCTGATGAGCTTATGTCATTCCTCGATGAGGAATAGTGATGTTCGAGATTAAAGTCGAGGCTCAATTTAAGGCGGACTACAAACGAACGATGCGCATGCATCCGCAGCTAAAAAGTGAGTTTAAAGCGGCGGTTGCAGAGCTTGTGGCTCATGGGTCACTTCCGGCGGAGTATGGCGCCCACGAGCTCTCAAACCCGGGTGGAAACTACAACGGCCACATCGATTTCCACCTATCCGATGGCTTGGTCGATGTGGTCGTTCTTTATCTTCCCCATAAGACTAACCCAGTGATTAGGCTGGTGAGAATGGGCTCGCATGAGGAACTGTTTCAGGGTCCGCTGGGCTGATCGCCGATTTCCAAGTTGCGGTGGAATAGGGACTGATTTGCGGTCGATTGGCCAAAAACAGTCCCTATTTCACCGCAACTGATGGGCGCGCCCCGTTCGCTGCTGCGGCCCCCGGTTCTCCTCATTGCTGGATTTCGCTCAAAAACTCAGCGGCGACTTCGTTGCTTTTGAAACGGATGCTGCGGTCTTCTTTCTTGGGGAATGCCAGCAGCGGGATAGTCCCGTACCAGACAGTTTCCTCGTCAATCACGGCCGTGCACAGCCGCCCTTTGGCCTTGACGGAATAGTCGACGTTCATCTCGGCAAAAATCGCTTTCGCGTCATCGCGCGGAGGTGAGGCAACATAAACCTCAAGGGTAATCCCACGGGCGGCTGCGCCTGCGAGTGTGGTGGTGAGTTTCGTGAGGCATGCGGCGGATGCGTAGGATGCGGCTATGAAGGCACTCTTTGTGGCACCGGTGATGTCTTTAATTAATGCCTCAATAGCGTTTGCCGGCTCTATGAGAATGTTGTAATCGGGTTGCTCGCTGTCCTCTGCTGAATAAATTTCGTACCCCAACTTGGCATACGTCTTGAGTCTTTTCTGGTACATGCGGGCGAGCATGGGTATCGACAGGTCAATGTAGTCGAATATCTCAACCTGTTGCTTGCCCTCGTGGCTTCTATGCAGTCTGCCCACCTGCTGCGTTACGCTGCCGTCCCAAGATATCGGCGTGGCGATGAATAGGGTGTCAAGGTAGGACAGATCGAAGCCCTCGCTCAGAAGGCTTTCGGTGGCGACGATGATTCGATGTTCATGCTCAAAGCCGGGAAGACTGTCCAGTATCGCTTTTCTTTCTTTGGCGCCGATTTCTCCGGTTAAGAGTATGGGCTCGTGTCTGCGATCATTAAGCAACCTGAACAGTTCCTCAGCATGCTTTTTCCTTTTGGATAGTATGAGCGGATGTCGACCGTTTGACGCTGCTTCGAGGGCGTCATCGACAATCAATTCGTTTCTTGCCGCATGTGCACACAGCATATCGAGAATCTGATTGAAGCTTGCATCCGGCTCGTAGGCGGATAGCCGAATGCCGGTAAATCTCGGTCGAACGATGCGCTGGATGCCCTGCTGAATTGCCTGCGTTTTTGGATCGATGACATAGCGAAGCGGGCCGCAGAGCATCGAGAGCGCCCGCGTGAGTCCGTCGGAACGCTCGGGTGTCGCGGAGAGGCCATATATATATTTGGCTGGAGCGGACTTGAGGACGAGCTCGAGCTGTGGCGCGGCAGCATGGTGGCATTCGTCGCAGATAATGAGGCCGTAATTACGAACAAGGTTCTTAACTATCGGCTCCCCGGTTTGGGAGTCTTTGCCAGATAGCGACTGAAAGGAAGCGACGTCGATAAGGCCGCTGACGGCGGTTTTGCCCCCTCCGATTTGTCCAATAAGGGGAGGTTGCTTTTTGCTGATTCGTCCTTTTGGCGTTCGGACCGGCTCTCTGGTGTCCGTAATGTCGAGAAATCGTTCGAGCTGCGATTTCCATTGGGCTATGAGCGCGGTCTTTGGAACAATGACGAGCGCCGGAAGACCAACGGCGGCAATAAGATAAGCTCCGATGACGGTTTTACCGAAGCCCGTTGGCGCAGACATGATTCCGTCTTCGTATTCAAGCATCTGGTCGGCGGCAATTTGTTGTTCGGGATGAAGGGT
>CABUZD010000103.1 GCA_902495945.1 uncultured Collinsella sp. | reverse complement strand
TCGGTGGTGTCGGTACCATCGGTGGTGTCGGTACCATCGGTGGTGTCGGTACCATCAGAACTTTCACCATTCTCGGAATCAGTCGTCTCCTTCTTGGGAACGGTGATCGTCACACGCGCCACGCCCGAGGTCTTGGTATCGTAACGGACCTTTTCGCCGTTCTTGGTAACGGTGACATCGGAAGGCTTGGACGTGGTGATCTCGATCGAGGACTCGGGCGTGTACTCCTGCTCAAAGGGGCCAGTCGCCTGGGCGCCATAGACCGACTTTCCGTCGACCTTGACCTCAATCCACGCGGTCTTTCCCTTGGCAACGGAGACCTTGACCTTCGTGACCTCGTTCTCTTCCTTCTTGGCCGTCGTCTTGGTGGCGTCCGAATCAGTCGACTCATCCGTCGCCTCATCGGTGTCTTCGTCCTCGTCGACCGCTTCGGTCTTCTTAGAAGACTTCTTAGTCGTCGTCTTGGTGGCAGTGGGCGTCTCGGGCGTGGTCTCGGGCGCCGAAGATGCGCAGCCGCGCAGAAGCACCACGATGAGCACGATCAGCAGCAACGCCACAGCACCGATGCCGGCGTAGACGATACGCGGATCGAGCCCGTTGTTTTGAGGAGTACGGGATCCGCCGTGTCCACGACCGGAACTGCTGCGTCCGCCTCCCTGAGGCATACGGCCACCATTGCTATCGGAACGGCCGCGATAGCCGCCCTGGCCCTGAAGGCTGCGCTGACCCGAGCGGGGCGCAAGTTCACCGCGGCCTTGATAGCCACGTTGGCCCGAACGCGGAGCCGAAGAGCGCTGGCCATACGGCTGTGATTGAGAGCGAAGACGCGGCGTCACCTGCGTGGTATCGGCATCCGAATAGCCACCGCGAGAGCGTCCGGTGGAGACACCACGGTGACGTCGATCGGAATAGCCGCCGTCGCCGTAGCCGGCACGAGGGTCACGCGCCACGCCGCGGGCAGCGGGAAGTGCACGGTCCTCGGGCGTCGGCGTACTGCGGAACCGGTCACGCTGTGAGCGAATCTCCTCGCCCGAACCCGTCTCGGTAATATAACCGGCCTGCTGAGGACGCTGTCCATAGCGGGTCGAACGACCGCCCTGAACCATCAGGAAGCGCCCGTTATCGACCGAGGAACGCGAATTGACGTAGCCGGCGGCGTCCTGAAAACGACCGCCCTGCTGCGACGTCTCGCGTTCGTATGCCATCAGGTCGTCAAAGTAGGCATTGACGACCTCGCGCGGATTGAGGCCCAAAAAGCGAGCATAGCTCGAAATCATGCCCTGCGCATAGCCGCGCGGCGGCATCGAAGCAAAGTTACCGGTCTCGAAAAACTCGATGATCTGCGGCCTGATTTTGATGGTGTTGGCGACTTGCTGAATGGAAAGGCCCATTCGGCGACGCTGCTCGAGCAGCATGTCACCAAAGCGTGCAGCCATCAGAATCCTCCAAACTCACGATCTTCACGTGCCATCTCGGCGTCGACAGATTCCAGCGCGGCAAGCCCCTCCTCGTCCAACAGGACCTCGCGCGGCTTGGAACCGTCGGGCGGGCCGACGACACCCTTTTCTTCCAGCATGTCCATAATACGCCCGGCACGCGCATAGCCAACCTTCAGACGACGTTGCAGGCCAGATGTGGAGCCAAGCTGCGATTCCACCACAATATGGGCGGCTTCCCAAATGAGCGGATCATCGTCTTGCGGCTCGGCTACTCCGGTGCGGACAATGCCGCCGCCACCCGCCATGGACATGGAAGCGGGCGCCACGGCAGACAGAATCTCCTCGTGGTAGTCTGGCTCACTCTGCGACTTGACGAACTCGACAATCTCGTTGATTTCGTCGTCCGAGACAAAGCAGCCCTGGATACGGCGAGGCTTGCCCCAGTCGACCTTGGAGAACAGCATGTCGCCCAAACCGGTAAGCTTTTCGGCACCCATCTGGTCGATGATGACGCGCGAGTCGATGCCCGTGGCGACGTTAAAGGCGATGCGGTTGGTGATATTGGCCTTGATAAGGCCCGTCACTACGTTGGAACTGGGGCGCTGCGTGGCCACGATAAGATGAATGCCGGCGGCACGGCCCAGCTGCGCAATACGCACGATCGAGGCCTCGACATCCTTACCGGCGACCATCATCAGGTCCGAGAGCTCGTCAATGATGATGACCAGGTAGGGCATCTTTTGCGGCGGATTGTCGTAATGCTCAAACTCGCCGGCGGCCTGCTTTTCGTTGTAGGTCGAGATCTTACGCACGTTAAGACGCTCGAAGACCTTCAGTCGACGCTCCATCTCGGACACGGCCCATTGCAGAGCGCTCGCGGCCTGCTTGGGCTCGGTCACTACAGGCACGTAAAGATGCGGCAGACCGTTATAGCCCGCAAGCTCGACGCGCTTGGGGTCGACCATGATCAGGCGAACGTCCTCGGGAAGGGCGCGCATGAGCAGGGTCGTGATGATGGAATTGATCATCACCGACTTACCAGAACCGGTCGTACCGGCAATAAGCAGGTGGGGCATCTTGGCGAGGTCAGCGACAACCGGCGTGCCCTCGGCATCGCGGCCGATGGCGAGCTCGAGCGGACCGCCCTTAACATAGGGCAGCACGTCGCCCAGATTGACGTTTTGGCGCTTGCGATTGGGAATCTCGATGCCCACGAGCGAGGTGCCGGGGATCGGGGCAAAGATACGCACCGACTGGGCAGCGAGCGAAAGCGCGATATCGTCCTCAAGGCTCGAAATCTTACTCACGCGCTCGCCCTCGCCGGGCTGCAGCTTAAAGGTCGTCACCGTGGGGCCGGCGATCCAGCCGACCACGCGGGCACTGCGGCCAAACTCAAGCAACGTGGACTGAAGCGACTCGGCAGTCTGTTCCAGCTCCTTGTCAGAAGACGCGGCGGAAGCCGACTGCGGGTTGGCATGCAGGATTTCGAGTGGCGGAAGCTTAAGGCCATCCTCTTCTTCGCCCTCGTTATCCGCGGAGGCATTGACCGCTCCCACATCGATAGAAGTAGGCGCCTCGGCAGCGCCCGCGACAGCCGTATCGGCAACCTTGGGATGCTTCAAGAAGTCGGGAATCTGAGGTGCAGCCGAAACAGGATTCACGGCAAACGGTGGCTCGGACTCGTCAATCTTATCGGGATCGTCTTCCATCGAAAGCTGGCCGGCTACCTGGTCGCGCTTTGCATGGCGACGCGGCAGCAAAGTTGTCTTTGCGGTCTCAATCGGCGCCTCGTCGTCCTCGTCATCGCCCTCAGTGAGCTCAATCTCGCTATCGGACCAAGACGGGTCGGGCTCACTCGTATTGAGCTTAGGCGCAGCCTTGCCCTTCTTGGCATGGCGGCGCGGCAACAGCGTCGTCTTAGCGCGCTCGGCCTCCACAGCATCGGATACGTCGACAAACGGATCCTCGTCCTCGTCGTCATCGTCCAAAACCGGGTCCACATCGTTGCCCATGACTGTGGTCAAGGCAGCATCGGAGCCCTTTTGACGAAGAATACTCAGGTGCGGACGGGCAACGCCGGGCACCGACAGGGCTTCATCGTCACCCCACGGGCTCGCGTTGACGTCGGCACGACGGCGCTCGGCAAAATCGGCCGCACGGTCGCGAGCAGAGCGCAGCACGCCACCCACCGAAAAGCCGATGATGACAAAACCAACGACGGCCAGACCCAACAGGACCACCATCGCGATAGGCTTACCCAGGGCATTCTGCAGCGCACTCGCAATAAACGCACCGATGTAGCCACCCGAGGCGGACAGATTTTGCGGCGTGAACATAAGGTCACACGAGTCGCTCGTACCCGGCACCATCAGAGAAAGAATGGAGACAACGGCGATAAAGACCACGGCTCCGCCCGCGACCGAGCGCGCGTTGAGCGGCGAGTCCTCACCTAAAAAGAGCGTGGCGGCAAACAGCAAGATGACGATCGGCAACACGTAGGCGCCCAGACCAAAGCCCAGATGGTAGAAACCGGCAACCACAGCCGTAACGGGTGCGGTCGCCGGCGAAATCACGGCAATGAAGGACGCAATCGCCAAAACGGCGATGACCACGCCGGCGATATCACGGTTGGCCGAAGGCTCGACCAGGGCCTCGAACTCATCGAAGTCCGCCTCGTGGCCCTTGTTGGCACGCAGATGGGAACCGGCACCCTTAGCAGATGCCGGTTGGTTATTGGCCTTATTGCCTTTGGCGTTTTGTGCAGATCCACGCGCCAAACTAAACCTCCATGACGACCGGGATGATCATCGGACGGGTGCGCGTACGGCTCCAGATAAAGTTAGAGAGCGAATCGCGCACGGACTTACGAATAGCATCGGAACCGCTGCTCGTAAAGCTGAACTTGCCCTTCTCGATCGTCTTCATGATGGACGCGGAGGCATCATCGGAGAACTGGTCGTCGATGGCAAACGAAACGCCGCGGCCCGAGAACTCGATGGCTTCGATCTTCTTATGCTTGAGCGAGACGATGGCAACGGCCGTGACCATGCCGTCGTTTGCGAGCTTCTGGCGATCGCGCAGGACGATGGGGTCAGTGTCGCCGATGCGAAGACCGTCGACGTAGACAATACCGGACTCGACGGGCGTACCGCGCTTGACGATACCGCCACGCATCTCGAGCGTATCGCCGTTGTCGAGGATAAAGATATGGTCGTCCTTGATGCCCATCTTTCGAGCAAGCTGGGCATGGGCGCGCAGGTGAACGGCCTCGCCGTGAACCGGCATAAAGTACGTGGGCTTGGCCATAGCCATCAGGAGCTTGAGCTCCTCCTGGCTGCCGTGACCCGAGACGTGGACGAGGGCGCGGTTCTTGTCCCACACGTCGCAGCCAAGCTTAGCCAGGCTGTTGACGACCTGCTGGACGGCTTTCTCATTGCCAGGAACAGGAGTTGCCGAGAGGATAACGGTATCGCCCTCGTGGATGGAGAGCGTCTTGTGCTCGCCGTTGGCCATGCGGGACAGGGCCGACAGCGGCTCGCCCTGAGAACCGGTGCACATGACGACAATCTTGTCGTCGGGCAGGTTATCAATGTCGAAGGCATCGATGATATCGGCATCGTCGATATTGAGGTAGCCGAGCTCACGCGCCACGCGGGTGTTAGTGAGCATGGAGCGACCGGTCACAACGACCTTACGGCCGCACTTGCGGGCGGCATCGCAGATCTGCTGCAAACGATGGATATGGCTAGAGAACGACGCTACGAACACGCGACCCGGGGCGTTCTTGATGGCGTGCAGCAGGTTAGGGCCGACTTCGGCCTCGGACTTGGTAAAGCCCGGAACCGTGGCGTTGGTGGAGTCGGAAAGCAGCAGGTCGATGCCCTGCTTGGCAAAGCGGCTGATAGCGGCGTAATCGGGCGTGACGCCGTCGATGGGCGTCTGGTCGAGCTTAAAGTCGCCGGTGTGCATAACGGTGCCCTGATTGGTGCGGATGAACACGCCCAGAGCGCCGGGGATAGAGTGCGTCATCGAGAAGAAGTCGAGCGAGATGCCGCCGAGGTTGACATGGCTGCCGCCCTTGACCTCGCGGAACTTAGGTGCGCGGATGCGGAACTCAGAAAGCTTGCCCTCGATAAAGCCAAGCGTCAGCTTGCTCGAGAAGATGGGCACCTTATTGTTGAGGTCCTGCAGCAGATACGGAAGCGAACCGGTGTGGTCCTCGTGGCCGTGGGTGACGACGATACCGCGGAGTTTCTCCTCGTTTTCAAGAACGTAGGTGTAGTCGGGAAGCACCAGGTCGATACCGGGCTGGGAGTCATCCGGGAACATGAGACCGGCGTCGACGAGCACCATGTCGTCGCCGCACTCGAAGACCGTCATGTTCTTGCCGATGCCGTCAAGGCCGCCGAGCGGGATGATCTTCAAGGGAGATGATTTTTTAGCTGCCATAGGTTAGTGTGGTTTCCTTTCTTCGAAACGGGTCTGGAACAACCGACGGGGCGCTTCTGGCAAACCGACCGCCGGGAACGTACAAACATGCATCACAGAGTCGATGCAATAACCACTGTATGATACCCATTTGCACAACAACAGACCACCCATGCATCAAAGCCCCATCTGAACTGGTCTATCCCGCCGGTTTCCCGTGGGGCGGGCACTGATGAAGTTTCCTGCTCTACAGTCCTGCTCACGACGGAGGCCACATTAAGTGGCCTCCTGTTCGTGCGGAACTCGCGATAAACTTCATCAGT
>CABUZD010000102.1 GCA_902495945.1 uncultured Collinsella sp. | reverse complement strand
GGGCAACCACAACGACGATGATGATCCAGCAGACACCGATAACGGCGAGCTTGTTCTTACGAAGACGCTTAAAAGCGTCGCCCCACAGCGTGCGGGACTTGGCGGGAGCAGATGCGGCCTTGGTGGCGGTAGCCTGCTCCTGAGACTGAGAATCAGTTTCCTGCATGAGACGTACCTCCCTTAGGCCTTATCCGACGGACCGCCAAGGCGGATGCGCGGGTCGAGGAATGCATAGCTAATGTCGACGAGCAGGTTGATCACCATGACCACGACGACGATGAGCGTAACGCCGCCCATAACGATGGGCCAGTCACGCATGCTAATGGCGCGATAGACCTCATAGCCGATACCGGGCCAGTTAAAGACCGTCTCGGTCAGGATGGCGCCCGAAAGCATGCCGCCAAAGTCGACACCAATATAGGTAACGACGGGGATGAGTGCATTCTTAAGCGCATGCTTGATGATGATCGCACGATTGGAGAGACCCTTGGCCTTTGCCGTACGGATGTAATCCTGGTTCATGACGTCAAGCAGCTGCGAGCGCATAATGCGCGCAGCATAAGCGGTCGAAACCGAAGCCAGCGTAATGGTCGGAAGCACATAGTGCATCCAATCCTGATACTGAGAGCTGGAACCGCCGGCACCCGAGATCGGCATGGAGATTGCACCGCCCGTGGCGTCCTTGAGGATGACGCCAAAGAACAGCTGCAGCAACATACCGAGCCAGAAGGCCGGGACCGCAACGAGGATCGACGTGGTGAGCGTTACCAAAATATCCCAGAAGGAATAACGCTTTACCGCCGAAATGATACCCGCACCGATACCCATAATTGCCTCGAGCACGATGGCGCACGCGGCAAGTTTGACCGTATACGGATACTTCTGGGCAAAGATTTCCGTAACCGGCAGCTTGCGCTGATACGAATTGCCCAGATCGCCATGAAGCAGGCCGTTCATGTAATACAAGTAACGGTCCACGAGCGACGTTTGAACGGGGTCGCCGTTCTCGTCAAGGATCGCGTTGCCGTCCTCGTCCGTCTGGACCAGGTGATAGCGGACGCGAAGCTGAAGCTCCACCTCGGGGGACAGAGCCTTGTCTCCACCGATCAGCTTGATCGGATCTCCCGGCACGATATTCTGGAGGGCGAACAGAATCAGCGTAACGCCCAAAAACACCGGGATGAACTGAAGCACACGTTTAACGATGTACTTACCCATACCACTCCCCTATCTAGGGATTAACCTAAATGGGATGCCGATCGCCAGACCGGCATCCCAAAATTACCATCAGCCAGTTTACCCCAGGTTAGGGAGAACTGTATGTTTCCCATGAGGTCTACGTAAATACTTGACCCTCACGGAAGCTGCAAACTCTTAGGCGAGCTCAGCGGTACCCAGATCGGCGTGCTTCTGCGGATCGACATAGAGGTGCTTAATGCGATCGGAGCCGGCGATGGTGTGCGTGTAGAACATAATCGGGATGACCGGGCAGTCGGCAGCGACCATTGCGTCGGCCTCCTGCATCTTAGCGACGCGCTCCTCGTCGTCAACAATAGTACGAGCCTCGTCGACCTTGGCGTCGAACTCGGGGTTGTTGTAACCGGAGCGGTTGTCGCCACCGAGGGAGTCGGAGTGGAACAGCGGATACAGGAAGTTGTCCATGATCGGGTAGTCGGCAATCCAACCCAGACGACCGAACTGATAGTTAAAGTTCTGATACTGCTCGAGCAGGGCAGACCACTCAGGGGTATCGGAGACAGCGGTAACGCCAACCTTGGCGAGGTCACCGATGATGGACTCCATGATCTCCTTGTGACCGCCGTCCTGGTTGTAGGACAGGGTCACGCTAATGCCACGATCGCCGTTAGCGCCAGCGGGAGCAACCTTGTCGAGGTACTCGTTAGCCTTGTCGACATCGTAGGCGCAGAACTCCCATGCGCCCTCCTTGTAGCCATCGATGCCCGGAGGAACAATGCCGTCGGCAGGGGTACGGGTACCCTTGAAGATGGTCTTGCAGATGGCCTCACGGTTAATGGCCAGGGAGATGCCCCTACGCAGGTCGGCGTTGTTGAACGGCTCAGCCGTAGTGTTGCAGGTCAGATAGTACGTGGAAGGCTCGGCGCCGAGCAGCATGCGCTCGCCGTCACCCATGGTGTAGCCGTCCTTGGACACGCCGCGATCCTTCTTGGCGGCATCGATCTGAGCGACGGGAACGTCGCAGACATCGAGGTTACCGGCCTGGAACTCCTTGTAAGCGGTCTCCATGTCCTTGATGACCTGGAAGTGGATGCCATCGATCTTGGCCTTGTCGCCATAGTAATCGTCGAACTTCTTGACGTTGATCTCCTGGCCATCCTCCCACTTGCCGTCCATCATGAACGGGCCGTTACCGACCGGGGCAAGATAGAAGCTCTTGACATCGGACTCGGCGCACTCGGGAACCGGGGCCAGAGCCGGATGAGAGGCGACGAAGGGGAAGTCAGCGTAAGCGGAAGACAGCTTGACGACGAGGGTCTCATCGTCGGGGCACGTAACACCGCGGAGCTCGGTAGCGTTACCGGCAAGCAGGTCGTCATAACCCTCGACCATGGAAAGGTGATAGGAGACCTCGGAAGGGCCGTACTCGGTAGCGATGGCCGACTTGGTGTTGACCAGACGCTCCCAACCGAGCTTGAAGGACTTGGAGGTAACGTCGTCACCGTTGTGGAACTTGGCCTTCTTGATCTTGAAGGTAAACTCGGTTGCGTCGTCATTGGACTCAAAGGACTCGCAAGCCAGCGGAACGATCTCGCCCTTCTCGGCGTCGTAAGAGGTCAGAGCGTCAAAGAGCTGGTACTCGACCTGAGTGCCCTGGTCCTCCTGGACGTTGTAGGGGTCGATGCAGACCGGGTTGTTGATGTAGAAGTTCAGCGTCGAACCGGACTCAGAACCGGAAGCGTCGCCACCCTTCTTGCCGCATGCGGCAAGAAAAGCCATGGAGCTCGCAGCAAGGGTACCGCCAACGAAGGCGCGACGACCCATAACGGGCTGGTGGAACATAGAATCAGCCATGCCATCCTCCTTATGAGATAGGACAAAGAAATGTTCAGTCGGACATATGTCGAGACAATCCGATCCGAACCATCAAAACGCCGCCCGCTGCTATGGCTGGTTATGCACAACGGACCAACGTTTCGCAATACAGTAGCGCATTTTATGCACGATTTGGGGCTAATTCCGGTTAACGGTCGAGAATTTCTTTAGTTGGGCGAAGTATGTGGGGATATTTTGACTCTGTTACAAATATGTAAACAAAAAGGGTCCCGCACCTGCGAGACCCATTGCAAACGTATATACGCCGATGCTTAGTAGCCGACGATGCCCTGCGGGAAGAAGAACATGCACAGGACGACGCACACGGCAAAAACAACGGCCATAATTACCGTCAGGCGATCGAGGTTCTGCTCCATGACGCCCGTGGCAGAGCTGGAGTTATACAGCGAGCTAGCGATCATATCCGAAACGCCGGTGCCCTTACCGGAATGCATCAGGACGAGAATCGTCAGCGCCACGGCAGAGACAGCCCAAACGACAAACAGAAGAATCTGGAACGGACCCATAGATAAGCTCCTTAATAGAACAGTTCAAACTCCAGTACTGTACCACAATCCCCCGCTCTCCCCTACCTGCCACTCAAGGACGGGGTGGAAATGGCAGAAATACCAAAAAGGGGGCTGTCCGGTTGTGGACAACCCCCTTACTAGAAAACGGTATTTGTTTTCTATTAGGCCTCGGTGGCGAGCACGCGGCCCGTCATCTCGGCGGAAGGCTCAATACCAGCCATGGTGAGCATGGTCGGAGCGATATCGGAAAGACGGCCGTCCTCGATACCGGTGAGCTGTGCCTTCTCATCAACGATGATGAACGGCACGCGGTTGGTGGTGTGAGCCGTAAACGGATGCTTGGAACCGTCGGAAGCAACGTCAAACATGTGATCGGCGTTGCCGTGGTCGGCGGTAATCAGTGCAAAGCCGCCCTTGGCGAGAATCGCCGGGACAACCTTGGACAGGGCATCGTCAACAGCCTCGACAGCCTTAACGGCAGCGTCGAAGACACCGGTGTGACCAACCATGTCGCAGTTCGCGAAGTTCACGATGTAGAAATCAGCGCGATCCTCGTTGATGGCGGCGACGAGCTTCTCGGTAACCTCGGGAGCGCTCATCTCGGGCTGCAGATCGTAGGTAGCAACCTTGGGGGAAGCGACGAGCACGCGCTCCTCGCCCTCCTTGGGCTCCTCGATGCCACCATTGAGGAAGAACGTCACGTGGGCGTACTTCTCGGTCTCGGCAGTGTGCAGCTGCTTCAGGCCATTGGCGGCGATAACGTCGGCCAGAACGTTCTCGGGGAACGTCTTGGGGAAGGCGACCTCGACGTCAAACGTCGGATCATACTCGGTCATCGTCACAAAGTGCGAAAGCTTGATCTGCTCGCGCTCAAAGCCGTCGAACTCCTTGTCCGTGAACACGCGGGTCATCTGACGAGCGCGGTCGGGACGGAAGTTGAAGAAGATGGCCGCGTCGCCCTCGTGAATGCCCTCGTTGTGGGCAGCGAAGGGCTCGACGAACTCGTCGCCGCGCGGGTCCTTCTCGTAGTAGGCCTTGATACCGGCAACGGGGTCGGTATCAGCATCGGACGCGTTGACCATGACGTCGTAGGCGCGCTGGATGCGCTCCCAACGATTATCGCGGTCCATGGCCCAATAACGGCCCGAGACGGTGGCAACGCGAGCGTCGCAACCGGTCTCCTCGGAGATCTTAGCCAGGAAGGCGCAGAACTCACTCATGTAACCGGCACCGGACTGCGGGTCAACGTCGCGACCATCCATGAAGGCGTGGACGCGAACGGTCTTGACACCGTGCTCGGCAGCCATCTTGACCAGAGCCTCGACGTGGTTCATGTGAGAATGAACACCACCAGGGCTCATAAGGCCCATGAGGTGGAGAGTCTTACCGTCAGCCTTGACGTCGTCCATAGCCTTGACAAAAACCTCGTTCTTGGCGATGGAGCCGTCCTTGATGGCGTTGTTGATGCGCGAAAGCTCCTGGAACACGATGCGTCCGGCACCGATGTTGAGGTGACCCACCTCGGAGTTACCCATCTGGCCATCGGGAAGACCCACGTCCTCGCCCGAAGCGCCGAGCGTGGTGTGGGGGTACTTCTCGTACAGGCTATCAAGGAAGGGCGTCTTGGCAGCGGCGACGGCGTTCTCGCCATCGGCCGGAGCAAGGCCGCAACCATCCATGATGATCAGGAGTGCAGGAAGATGACGCTGTGCCATATGTCCTACTCGCCTGCCTTGACGACCATAGAGGCGAAGTCGGCAGCCTTGAGCGAAGCGCCGCCCACGAGGGCGCCGTCAACGTCGGGCTTGGCGACGAGCTCGGCAATGTTGCCGGGCTTGGCGGAACCGCCGTAGAGAACGCGGATGCCGTTGGCGAGCTCCTCGCCGAACATCTCCTTGAGGGTCTCACGGATAGCGCCGCAGACCTCCTGAGCGTCCTCGGCGGTAGCGGTCTTGCCGGTGCCGATGGCCCAGATGGGCTCGTAGGCGACGACGACCTGCTTGGGGCAGGTGATCTCAAGGCCAGCAAGGCCAGCCTTGACCTGGTTCACGACGTGCTCGACATAGGTGCCAGCCTCGCGGACCTCAAGGGACTCGCCGCAGCAGAAGACGGGAACAAGACCGGCGGCAACGAGAGCCTTAGCCTTCTTGTTCTGGTCCTCGTCGGTCTCGTGGAAGTAGTCGCGACGCTCGGAGTGACCGATAATGCAGTAGGTGCAGCCAGCGGACTTGAGCATGTCGCAAGAAGACTCACCGGTGAAGGCACCCTTGGCCTCCCAGTACACGTTCTGTGCACCGAGGGCGATGGGGGCAGCCTGAATGCGGTCATGAACCGTGGTGATGTCGATGGTCGGAGGGCAGACGAGCACCTCGACGCCAGCCGGAACCTCGGGCAGAGCCTGAGCCAGCTCGTCGGCGAGCTTGGCGGCCTCGGCGACGTCGTTGTTCATCTTCCAGTTACCAGCGATAAGAAGGGTGCGATTAGGCATCGAGAAGCGCCTCCACTCCGGGCAGGGCCTTACCCTCGACGAGCTCCATGGAAGCGCCACCACCGGTGGAGATCCAGCTCATCTTGTCGGCCAGGTTGAACTTGTTGACAGCTGCGACGGAGTCGCCACCGCCGATGATCGAGGTGCAGTCGGCC
>CABUZD010000101.1 GCA_902495945.1 uncultured Collinsella sp. | reverse complement strand
CCACCACCACCGACCAGCGCTTTACCGATACCGCAACCCTTGCCAATTGGTACTACGGCCACAAGGTCACGGTCGCGATCGCCAACACGCAGGAAAAGACCGCCAACGGCAACCCGCTCATGGCACGCATTAGCCAGACAGATTGGACGGACAAGACGATCGACGCCACGCTCGCCGACCCCACGGCGCAAGCGACCGTGTTTTCCCTTGCTGGCGAGGTGACCGAAAAGGTTACCTACGATGACCTTTCGGGCACGGTGCATGTGGGCGACAAGGTGGGCAGCGTGACGCTCAAGCAAGACGGCACCAAGATCGCCGTCATGGATTTGGTTGCCGACGAGGAAGGCTCGGGGCCGAATCCCATTGAGTGGCTCCTTGTGAAGCTCGACCGCCTGGGCCGCCGCATCGACAATCGCCCGCTTACGGCAGAAAGCGAGACCATCGCCAAGGCGCCCGAGGTGTAGGGCTGGGGGAACATTACATTTGAGATTGGAGAGGCGTCCAACGGGGCGCCTCTTTTTGAATACCTCTTAAACGGGATGCGTCAGAATCACCAAAGCGACATTGCTAGCCGTTTACCTTCGCTGTGTCTTTTCGGACCTTGAAAACGGGTCCACCGGGCATGCTAGTAGATCCTTTCGACCTCCTTGGTCAAGGCCCTGAAAAGATCCCCAGCTGAGGGGTCTGCCCCAGGACACAGCGATTGCCAGGCACCCGTTTCTCCGATGGTGCCCGCACTCGTCATAACAAGATCGTCGCTCCGCCTGCGAATGGAGACACTAACGGAGCGGCCATTATGGAACCCATGGATATCGACTTTATTTATGCGCCCATCAGCTAGATAACTAATCATGACATTGATGCTGTCACCATACTCCGGCAATTCGAAGCCGTGGGAATCCATCAATAGCTTCACATCCTGATGGTAAATGCGGGCCTCGACGACATTCTTGGGCATTTTCCCCGTCTTTGTTGGAGAGCAAAAGCTGATGCTTGGCTCCTCTTCGCTCATGCCTCGGTCAAACCTAAGCATGCACGGGCATACCGACTCAATGGTTCGCAAGGCGTCCGCCGCGACCTTTTCCTCGGTAAACATCTCCACGTCGATGCCGTTTTCTTCCATATAGGCACGGTTTTTACGTTGAAGCTCTAGCCGAGCCGCAGCCTCCCCATCTCCACGCTGTTCCCAATTTCCGGAGTCGGCGACATTTCGATCGAATGTAGAATCAACGGAACATGGCGCTTGCTGTTGAGTCGGATCACTGTCGCCGAGACGCCTTAGCTCGGAGCGTCTCATCAGTAGTGTCACAATATCAAACAGCCAACCAAATCCAAAAAGGCCAAAGGTAAAGAGATATAGAAAGAAGCTACCCCACATCCGTGCATACGCCCTATGAGCGCCCGACCACCCAAGAAGGAAGCATAGCAAAAGCGCCTTGTTTGCCCTGTCAACCGACGTAATCTCTCGAGTGAGAGATTTCTGTTCAGGCTTCGCCAAAGGTGTAATTTCATGCGATGAAACAGTAATTGAGGACGTCCTTGACGCCGAGCTCCGAGCGCCTGATTTAGCAACGGCGCGAGCGACATCCCCAACTCCGACGGTCGTTCTGCTGTATACGGCATTGTAAGCAGCCTTCTTCGGATTTTTGATCCACCCCATGCCCTTCTTACCATAGCCGGGGATTATCGCCCGCCTTACCGCGCGCTTCGCTCTGCCGGTCGTTCTTGCCTTGAGTGATGTCTTTAGATTCGGCTTACGCAGCCCGACCTTTACCATATTTCTACTCCATCCCCTCGGAACCCCACACCGGGGTGCACGAGCACGCCTGGGTCTCCCCGTTTTCAAGCGCCCCGTGTTTGCCTAATGTTCACGCCCTTTCGGACTCTAATCCCCAGCCGCCATTCTTGATAATAAAAAAGGGCCCCAAATGGGACCCTTCTTCAAAGTCATACTGGCGGAGAGCTGGGGATTCGAACCCCAGATGCCCTTTTGGGGCATACTCGCTTAGCAGGCGAGCACCTTCGGCCTCTCGGTCAGCTCTCCGTAACAGCCGTTCTATAGTAACCAAACAGCCGAAGTTGGGCAAGGGGAATTTTGAGGCGTTTCCTCTTTTACCTCTCTTTTACCAGTAAACGTCTCAGTCAATCATCTCAATCTGTAACATCTGCAGGCCGTAATCCCCTCCAGATGTTACAGATTGAGACAAAGATACAAGGACGGCCCCAGCGACAGCGCGGACAGCCCATTCTTTATTAGTCCTCTCGAACGGTCTCCAACAGATAATCGCGCATGTACGGAATTGCAAACGAAACACAGCCATAGCCCGCGGGCTCAATCAACCCCGCATCGATCAGGCGCTTGCGATATGACCCAACTTTGTTCGCCGACAAACCCATCTTCTTGGCGATATAGCCGTTGGCGATATCGCCGCCCTCGCATTGAGCCATCGCCGCGAGATACTGAAACTGCCGTTCCGACACCCTGCGCAGCGCTGGGGCAATCACCATAGCATTAAAGCTATCAAGAGCCGCCTGGATACCCTTACGAGCCGCCTCTTCGCTCACACTCTCTGCCCCACTGCGCGCAGCAACCTGCCAAGCGTAATATCCGACCAGCTGGACCATAAAGGGATAGCCTGCCGAAGCTTTTGTTAATAGCTCAGCGGCACCTTTGTCGAGCTCCTTGCCCGCTCGTCTCATCGTATCCTCAAACGATCCGCCAACTTCAAAATCGGAAAGCCGAGTAAGTTCAACATGTTTGGCTCGCTGAAGGAACGTCAACGTATCATCCACCACCACGCCATCTACCGATGTCGGCAGCCCGGCGAAAGCGAAAGCGACATTCGCTCCTTGGCGGATCAAGAGCTGCATCTCATTGCCTAGCTCGCGCATTTCCTCAGTTGAGGCATCCTGGATCTCGTCGAGCGTAATGAGCAGACCACCGCGCTTCGCAGCATCGTACATCGCCTCGCCCAGATGAGAGGCCGACTTCGACATCTCCATGGAGCCAAGGCTGACCCCTAAAATCGATGGGGAAATCGAGATTGATTCAAGACGAACGTTTCGCTGCAGAGCCTCGAGGATTCTATTGCAAAAACCAGCATTGGAGGCAACGTCAACGACCTCGAATCCTTTTTTGCGTGCAAGGTCACCCAATGCATTAAGGAGCACCGTTTTACCTGTGCCTCGGACGCCCGAGATGCGCATGAGTCGATCGGGGGCACCAGGACCATTCTCAAGAGCCTCGGCAAAGTCATCCAAAACAGTGTCCCGTCCGATAAGCTCAGGCGGATTCATGCCCGCCGTTGGCTTAAAGGGGTTAACAGCTTTCGTCATTCTGCCCTCCTCTGCTAGTTTTAACAACTTTAACAAAGTTTAGCAACTTTAGCAGAGTTTAACAGTTTTAGCAGGCTCGGCGGCTTTATGCCTTACCGATCCTGCCGGGTCCTCCCGCCCGCGCCGATACAAATAGCGCGGTGCGGCCCCTCTATATCGCCCCTACCCCAGCGAGCGACTGAGGGAGCCGAGCTCATCGTTGCCCATGGTGCGCCACATTTGGAAGATGCAGACGCGCGCTAGGAAAAAGAAGCCGTTATCGACCAGCTGCACGGCGGCATCCGCAAGCTGATTGGTCACCGCAGGCACAGGCGGCAATTCAAGCCCAGCCTTGCGGATGGTCTCGACGGCCTCCTCAAACGTCGGAGGCTCATTGACACCCATCTCATTCATAAGGCCCTGCATTTCCTCCAGCGCGCTGCCACCCGACTCCTCGCCGCGCGGCACGAGGCGGTAGCACGCCAACGCGAGCTCGAGCTGGTCGCAGTTCCAATAGGCAAACGCCAAGCGATAGAACAGATAACCGATTGCGGAACGGTCGCTGGCGATGCGCAGGCCGTGGCGCGCCACCTCGATAATCTCGTCAAAGCGTTCCAGGCGCGCCAACACGTTGATGAGCGCAAAGTGCGATTGCATGGACGAGCGAGCCAGATCGTAAAGACGACGCACCTCGGGCAATGCCCGTTCAAAATCCTCCTGATCGGCGTAATAACTGCAGATCTCGTGCTGAGCAAAGTAGAGCGCGTCGGGAGCGCGCAGGATGCGCACCGAGCGATCTTCCTCCATTACCGGCAGCACCATACGCACCAGCTGGTTGTCGCAAAACTGCGTCTGAACCGGACCCGTTGCCAAAAGCTCGGCAACGGCGCACTTTGCCTCCAGCTCCTCAACAAGACGGGAAAAGCCCTCAAACGCACTTGCATGGTCAACTTTTACCTGCTCGCGCAACTCAACGACGCGCGCCACATACGGGTCATCGTCCATCTCCATGACCTCGAGCTCATCAGCCGTATCGGCAAGCAGCAGGTCGCGCAACGCCGGCGGCAGCGAACGGTGGTCGTCACGCGGGCGAGCGTGAACCTCCGCAGGCTCAATCGCATCCGGTGCGTCCGACTCATATGCCTCAAGCATGCGCTTGCACGGCATATCGTCCATGTCCATGCTCTCAAGATCCTTGGCGACAGGCACGCAATTGGCCAGATAGGCCGCACGCCCAAAGGAATATGTTGCAATGACGCGCTCGCCCCGCTCGCCGTCGGGAGCCGAAATCTGAACATAGCAGCGCGAAATGCAGGTACCTGCGGCAAAACACGCCGCCGCAAGCGTAAGCGCCACGCGCGCGTCGTGCTCCGCGGCCCAAGTCGCGCGCATGTCCACGTCTAGCTCGCGCCAGACATCCTCCTGAGCGTCGTATTCACGCTGTGGCATGGCATCCACGACAGAGTGCCCAAACCGAACGAGCATAATCCCCTCGGCAACGTTTGCCCGATAGGTATAGTCGAGCCGTGTGACCACGTTAAGCGCCTCGACGATACGCGCGAAGCGGGTACGCACATCCCACTCACCGCCCGGCTGGCAAGCTACCGTTCCGGGTTTGCCCCACGGGTTGTCGCTCGAGGTCGTATCGAGCAGTCGGGGAACATCGTTGGTTGTCTTGGCGATATGCCACGCATCAAAGAGCGCGCAGCCCTCAAGGCTCGGCGAGGATGCCGCGGGGGCCAATCCGGCCCCGATGCGCTCAAGGATGCCGGAGAGGCGGTTGAGACGGCACTCGATGGCAAGCAGTATGTCAATCTCGTCCTGGTCCAGCAGGCTACGATCAAAATTGAGATAGAACAGCTTTGAGCGGTCAATGCGCGCTAGGCTCATTTCGGACTTGGCAGCAATGGTGCGCAGGCGGGGCAAGTCGATCTCGCTCATCAGGGCGGCGGCATAACGCTCGATACCGCTCGGATTCTCGGCATGGTCAACACGGTAAAGCAGCGTCTCGATAGCATCGGGGAGCGGTGCCGTGTCAAAGCCCAAAAACACCTCGACCGGCTCGGGCAACTTTACGAGTTTGATCTTGTCGACAACGTTTTGCATGCCTGCATCGAGACCGTCGACGCCCGCCGTGTTCGCAATAGCGCTTTCGGAGTTGGCAAATATCACGTAGCGCAAGAACATCGAGGCCATGAACTCGCCGAAAGGAAGGGCGCGGGTCGAATTCCATGTCTCGTGGTCGGACTGCTCGCGCATGGGGCCTTCGGGAGAGCCGGCAGTTCGCGCACACGCGCGCATTGCACCGTTAGCTTCCCTCACCATAATCTCGCCAATACTGGAATCGGACTCGTGAAGGACCAGCTCCATGTCAGGGTCCTCGGGCAACGGTACTTCCCGAACAGGACGATCAACCTTATAAACCTTGCCCGACACGCTCACGTAGCCCAAGAGCGATATGTGAGTTTTGCCGACGAATTCGACGACATAGCACGACTCTTTGGGGTCCTCGCCAAAGACTTTCCAGACAACACCATATGAGCGCCCCGCAGGCTGCTCTGGCATCGATGGAAAACGCTTTTTGGGGTCGAGAAACCTGAACTTGTATGTCGGACGCTCTGCCACGAAATATCACCCTGATCAGTCGTTGAAAGAAGGAGTAGTCGCGGATGGGCCGCGACACCTACTCGGAATCTTACACGAGTCGATAAGAAATAGTCCGCTTCACGTTCGCGCCTCGACCGAGGTTCGAATCCATGGGATGCCGGCATAAAAGAAAAGCCCCCGTTGCCGGAGGCTTCAAGTTCAAATGGTGCGGCGTATAGGATTCCGCGCATCCGCCTCGCGGATCCGCGCCGGCTTCGCCCGCCTGCCGGCGTGCTCGCCCGCTCGCTACGGACGCTCCGCGTCCGCTTCACGCTCGCGCCTCGACCGAGGTTCGAATCCATGCATGGTTGCCATAAAAGAAAAGCCCCCGTTGCCGGAGGCTTCTAGTTCGATT
>CABUZD010000100.1 GCA_902495945.1 uncultured Collinsella sp. | reverse complement strand
TCTGCCCCGTATCCGTGGCTTTCCTCAAATGCGGGGCGCTTCTACAAACTGCTTCTACAAACGACTATTTCGTCTTGCCGGTAATGAGCGTCTTAAGACCCAGGCCGATCAGACCCAGGCCCATGCGCACGCGGCCGGGGCGATGGCGCTCGATGGCCTTGGTCTTGCCGGCGGGCTTATCGCGACGGGCGCTCGTCTCGGGTGCGGGCTTGATGACCTGCGGATCGGGCTGAGGTGCAGGTGCAGGCTCGGGCTCAATGACGGTCGCCTGGACCTCTTGGACCTTGGGTGTGGCCGGCTGCGGCTCAGGAGCAGGGGCGAGCTTTGCCTCGGCGGCGGGCTCCGGAGTCGCAGTAGCGGGCTCGGGCGCTTTCTCCACGGCGGGCTCTGCGGCAGCCTCGGGCTCATTCACCGGGGGAGCTGCAACCGCTTCCGGTTTGGCAGCTGCCCCGTGTTCAACATCGGCCTGAATGGCCTCCTCGGCCACACGTTCCTTCTCCTGTGCGCGCTGCTGCGCGGCGGCCTCGGCGTTGCGATAGGCACGCTCCAGCAGGGCTTCCTGCGAGTTGAAGGGTTTCTCACCCTCTGCACGCTCCACGGGGACCCAGGTGCCGTCGCTCGTGAGGCTGCGGGCCTTCACGTTGTCGCGCAGCTGCATGCCCATGTACTCGTGCACTAGGGCGCGGCAGGTGGGGTCGAGCACGGGGAAGGCAATCTCCACGCGGTGCTCGGTGTTGCGCGTCATCATGTCTGCCGAGCTCAGGTAAATCATGTCCGAGTCCACGCCGAAAGCATAGACGCGCGCGTGCTCCAAAAAGCGTCCGACGATGGAGCGGACATGCACGTTCTCGGTCTTGCCCGGAACACCGGGCTTGAGGCACGAGATGCCGCGGATGATCATGTCTACGCGCACGCCGGCACACGATGCCTCGGCGATCTTGTCGATAACCTCGCGGTCGGTCAGCGAGTTGAGCTTAAAGAACACGCGGGCGGGCTCGCCGGCAAGGGCGCGCTGGATCTCGCGGTCAAGCCCGCGCATGATGAGCGGTTTCAGTCCGACGGGCGCCACACCCAGGAAGCGGTAGTCGCCGCGCAGGTTGCCCAGCGACAGATTGCGGAAGAACAGGTTGGCGTCCTCGCCGATGCCGGGATGGGCTGTCATGAGCATAAAGTCGCTGTAGAGTTTGGCCGTCTTCTCGTTAAAGTTGCCGGTGCCCAAAAGCGTGAGGCGCGTTAGCGCCATGCCCTCGCGATAGGTGAGCTGGCAGATCTTTGAGTGGCATTTAAAGCCCTCGGAACCATAGATGACGGTGCAGCCGGCCTCTTCCAGGCGCTCGGCCCACTCGATGTTGTTCTGCTCGTCAAAGCGGGCACGAAGTTCCATGAGCACCGTGACCTCTTTGCCGTTCTCGGCAGCATCGATCAGCGACTCGCACAGGCGGCTCTGCTTGGCCACGCGGTAGAGCGTGATGCGCAGCGAGATGCACTCGGGGTCGTAGGCGGCCTCGTGCACCAGATCCAGGAAGGGGTTCATGGCCTCGTAGGGATAAAAGAGCAGCTTGTCGTGCTGCAGCACCTGCTCGCGGATGGAGCGGGTCATGTCGATGGTGGGTTTGGGCTGCGGCCTAAACGGCGTAAAGAGCAGCTCGTTGCGCAGGTGCTCGGGAATCTTGCCCTCAATGCCAAAGACGTAGCCCAGGTCGAGCGGGATATCGCAGGTAAAGACAGAGCGGCGCGAAAGCTCGAGCGCCTTGCGGATGGTCTTGAGCGTTGCCTTCTCGAGCGACCCCGAGACCGCGAGCACTACCGGCTGCAGACGCAGGCGCTTCTTGAGGATGCGCTTCATGTGCTGGCGGTAGTCCTCTTCCTCTTCGACGCCCTCGCCGTCCGGATCGATGTCGGCGTTGCGGGTGACGCGGATCAGCGCACGATCCAGCGGCTTATAGGAGCCAAAGCAGCTGTCCAGGCAGGCGAGGATGACGTCCTCGAGCAAGATGTAGGAGTAGGTGCCGGTGGGCGGGGGGATCTCGACCACGCGGTTCATCGAGGCGGGAATCTCGATAAGGCCCAGCAGGCTCTCCTCGTCGGTGGCGCCGTCCAGACCACAGGCCAGATAGAGCGCGCCATTGCGTAGGTTGGGGAAGGGGTGGCGAGGATCGATGACCAGCGGCGAGATGACCGGCGACACGTAGGCCTGGAAGTAGCGGGTTACAAAGGTGCGCTCCTCGGGCGTAAGCGAATCGATGCGGGCGCGGTGAACGCCCAAGGTGTCGAGCTTGCCCTCGATGCTCTTAAAGATGGACTCCCAACGGGTAAGGAGCCCGGGCATTTCGGCCATGACAGCATCGACCTGTTCGGAGGCGGTCATATTGCTCTTGTTGTCGACAGGTTGCTTTTTGAGCTCTGCCAGATCGGACAGGCCGCCCACGCGCACCATGAGAAACTCGTCGAGGTTAGACTCGAAAATCGACACGAACTTTAGACGCTCGAACAGCGGAACGGTCTCATCGAAGGCTTCGTCAAGCACACGGTTGTCAAAGCGTAGCCAGCTGAGCTCTCGGTTCTGCGTGTACGAGAAGTCGCGAGGCGGTTTGCGCAGCTTTGCGGCGGCTTGCTTTTTTTCGATTTTGCTCGGCATATGCATCTGTCCGTTCAGTCCCCGCAGGGGACGGTAGCCTAACCCTATTCACTATTGTCTCAATTTAGTCGACTTGTGGCACGGACGTATTGTGCGAACGGTATCTTTACCTACTTCTTACGCTGACAAGGCATGCAACTAACTGTCCAACTCGTTTGGAAACAATCTATATCCATACTCAACTGGTGAGGATGTATGAATAAGAATGATTGCGAGCTGAATATAATCGAATCCAAATTGAATCATGGACAAACGACATATATATGCAGAAAACCGTTTTAGCTATGCAATTCCTAAACATGAAAATATTTGTGCAATCTAGCTTAATTCCTTAGAAAAAAGAACATTTACCTTTGAAAACCTGCTTTAGAGAACCGAAGTGCATCATGGGGGAATCATATGCGATATACCGTTCATCGCACTTTGCTGACCGTTCGGGGGCGAGGTGGAATTGCAGGTGGTTTTTGGATATAACTAGAGCTGTCAGCAAGCAGCGTCCCATACGGAGGGGCGCTGATACATTCGGCCAGTAAGGCCCGAAAGAAAGGTAGGAGGCCATGACGAAAGGTCTGCACGTGCCTTCCGAGATCGGCAAGCTCAGGAAGGTCTGCCTGCACCGTCCCGGCGACGAGCTCCTCAACCTGCCGCCCGACGAGCTCGAGCGACTCCTGTTCGACGACGTCCCGTTCCTGGAGGTCGCGCAGCAGGAGCACGACACCTTCGCCCAGATCCTGAGGGACCAGGGCGTGGAGGTCCTCTATCTCGAGAACCTCGTCGCTGAGGTGTTCGACCAGGTCCCCGGCGCCCGCGCCGAGTTCACCGACCAGTACATCGCCGAGGCCGGCATCCGCGGCCAGCACATGCCGCAGATCGTCCGCGAGAAGCTGGACTCCATCGAGGACAACCTCGAGTTCGTCAAGAAGACCATGGCCGGCATGACCAAGTCCGAGATCGACATGCCCCTCACGGCGTCCACGACCCTCGACTCCCTGGTCAACTCCGAGTCCGAGTCCGACCTGATCATCGACCCGATGCCCAACCTCTACTTCACCCGCGACCCGTTCGCGGTCGTCGGCGAGGGCGTCAACCTCAACCGCATGTACTCGGTCACCCGCAACCGCGAGACCCTGTACGGCAAGTACATCTTCAAGTACCACCCCGACTACAAGGACGTCTCGCTGTACTTCCGCCGCGACTGCCAGTTCCACACCGAGGGCGGCGACGTGCTGAACATCAACGAGAAGACCCTCGCCGTCGGCATCTCCCAGCGCACCCAGGCCGCCGCGATCGACGTCATGGCCCAGAACATCTTCTGGAACTCCGACTCCAAGGTCGAGCGCATCCTGGCCTTCGACATCCCGGTCTCGCGCGCCTTCATGCACCTCGACACGGTCTTCACCCAGATCGACGTCGATAAGTTCACGATCCACCCCGCCATCATGGGCACCCTGCGCGTCTACGAGCTGACCGCCGGCAAGAACCCGGGCGACGTGAACATCCGCCTGATCGAGGACACCCTCGAGCACGTCCTGGAGGACGCCACCGGCGTCGACCAGGTCAAGCTGATCCCCTGCGGCGGCGGCGACCCGATCGCGGCCTCCCGCGAGCAGTGGAACGACGGCTCCAACACCCTGTGCGTCGAGCCCGGCAAGATCTGCGTCTACGCCCGCAACACCGTCACCAACGACGTGCTGTACAAGGAGGGCCTGGACCTTCTCGTCGTGCCCTCCGCCGAGCTCTCCCGCGGCCGCGGCGGCCCGCGCTGCATGAGCATGCCCTTCTGGCGCGAGGACCTCTAAGGTCTTCAAGGACCCGTACAGGTCATAATACATACATCTAGCTGCCATTAGATGTCTCCCATTGGGGCGGTGCGGGTTTTCGCACCGCCCCAATCTTGTATGAGGAACGTCAACACGATTGGATGACTGCTTTTGTAAGGAGCTTGGCCATGGACATCAAGACGATTGGCGTTGAGGAATGGCTCAACGTTTGGGAGAAGAGTGCCACGTGGGACATCGCCCAGTCGACGATCTCGTCGCTCACCATGGGCGAGCTGCGCGCGCTCGATGAGCAGGACGGCGCCACGTTCTACGAGCGCCTGGACCGCGAGAAGATGAACTACGGCTGGATCGAGGGCTCGCCGGAGTTTAAGGCCGAGGTTGCCAAGCTGTATCGTCGCGAGGCCAATCCCGATCACATTCTGCAGACCAATGGCTGCACGGGCGCTAACCTCAACGCCATCATGGCTGTGGTCGAGCCCGGCGACCATGTTATCGCCGAGTGGCCCACCTACGCGCCGCTCTACGAGATTCCGCGCACGCTGGGCGCCGAGGTCGAGTATTGGGAGCTTCGCGAGGAACTCGGCTGGAAGCCCGATATCGAGGAACTCAAGCGCTTGGTCCGTCCCAATATCAGGCTCATCTGCATCAACAACGCATCTAACCCCATCGGTACGGTGCTTGATGCCGATACGCTCGGACAGATTGCCGAGATCGCCCGCTCGGTGGGCGCCTATGTGCTGTGCGACGAGGTGTACTTGCCCCTCGAGAACACCGAGTCCTTCATGTCGATGGCCGATGTGTACGAGAAAGCCATCGTCACCAACTCGGTGTCTAAGACTTACTCGACGCCTGCGGCCCGCGCGGGCTGGGTCGTGGCCGACGAAGAGGTGTCCAACCGCATCCGTACCTATCGCGATTACACCATGATCTGCGGCGGCGTGTTCAACGATGCCCTGGCGACCTATGTGCTTGAGCACAAGGACAAGATCCTCGAGCGCAATCGCAAGATCGTGTTTGGCAACTGCGATATCGCGCAGGCTTGGATCGATACGCAGCACCGCGTTTCCTGGACGGCGCCGCAGGGCGTGTCCACCTCATTTATCCAGCTTGATATTCCCGAGGATGACGAGGGGTTCTGCAAGCGCCTGCTGTCCGAGAGGGGAGTGCTGCTGGTACCCGGCAGCCGCTTTGAGCTTCCCTGTGGCGCACGCCTGGGCTACTGCGCGAGCGAGGACGTTCTGCGTGAGGGCCTGAGGCTTTTGGGCGAGGCACTGGCGGAGTTTGATCGCTAGGATTCCGATGATCTTCGATGGCCTTATCTAAATTGGCCAAAGATAATCGAAAACGGACCCGTTTCCCTAGTGAAGCGGGTCCGTTTTTCTATACCGAGAAGTCAAGTTGTTACAAATGGGGCCGTAAAGCGAGCCGGTATCCGCTGGGCCTTATACTGAGTTTCCGGTGAACGGTATCAAGCGTCTGGTAAACGGTAATTTATTTACCAGAAATGAATAGGACAAACTTTTTTCTGAATAAAAATGAAAATGGTTGAGACGCGGTATGAACCGCTAATTCTATTCATAGCTTTAGTGGAAATATGCAATTTGAGGATGGTTTAACAAAGTTAAGTTCCATTTGATTTTAGGATTGAAAACGCGTTTAAGCACGTAAATACGCTTTATTAAGATGAAGTGTGCCATGCGTGAAGTATATGTGTATGCCGTTCACCCCCTATAAAAAACCGTTCGGGGGCAAGGTGGAAGTATGGGCTGATTTTGGATATAAATATATCGTCAGCAATAACGCCTCACACGGAGGGGCGCTAACGAATCGGCCCTGACAAGGGCCCGAAAGAAAGGTAGGAGGCCATGACGAAAGGTCTGCACGTGCCTTCCGAGATCGG
>CABUZD010000099.1 GCA_902495945.1 uncultured Collinsella sp. | reverse complement strand
CTGTCAACTGGTGCCCCAACTGCACTACCGCCATCTCGGACGACGAGGCCGAGTACAAGGACGAGAAGGGCCACCTGTGGCACCTGCGTTACCCGCTGACCGAGCCGGTCAACGGCCAGGACTACATCGTCGTCGCCACCACGCGCCCCGAGACCATGCTCGGCGACACGGGCGTCGCCGTCTCCCCGAAGGACCCCGAGAAGGCCGCCTTTGTGGGTAAGACCGTCAAGCTCCCCATCGTCGACCGCGAGATCCCCATCTTTGAGGATTGGCATGTCGACGCCAACTTTGGCTCCGGCTTCGTCAAGGTCACCCCGGCCCACGACCCCAACGATTACGCCATGGGTCAGGCCCACGACCTTCCGCAGATCAATATCTTCGATGAGCACGCGGTAGTCGTCGAGGGCTACGGCGAGTTCACCGGCATGAACCGCGACGAGTGCCGCGAGGCCGTCATTAAGTGGTTCGACGAGCACGGCCTGCTCGACCATGTCGAGGAACACGATCACTCCGTTATGCACTGCTACCGTTGCGACGCCGCGCTTGAGCCGTGGCTGTCCGAGCAGTGGTTTGTGGCCGTCGATAAGCTCAAGGGGCCGGCGCTCGACGCCGTCAACTCCGGCAAGGTCACCTTCCACCCCGCGCGCTGGACGCAGACCTACACCACCTGGATGGAGAACCTCAAAGACTGGTGCATCAGCCGCCAGCTGTGGTGGGGCCACCGCATCCCCGTGTTCTACTGCGAGGACTGCGGCTGGGAGGACGCCCTTACCGAGGACACCGACGTGTGCCCCAAGTGTGGCGGCCATCACGTGCACCAGGACGAGAACGTGCTGGACACCTGGTTCAGCTCGCAACTGTGGACCTTTGCCACGCAGGGCTGGCCGCAAAAGCCGGAGCTGCTCGAGGGCCATCACCCCACGACAGCGCTGGTCACCGCGCGCGACATTATCGCGCTGTGGGTCGCCCGCATGGTCATGAGCTCGCTGTACTTCCTGGACGAGGTGCCGTTTAAGGACGTCGTCATCTACCCGACGATCCTGGCCAAGGACGGTAGCCGCATGTCCAAGTCCAAGGGCAACGGCGTTGACCCCATGGACCTCATCGGTATGTACGGTGCCGACGCCATGCGCTTTAACCTGCTCACGCTGTGCACCAACAACCAGGACGTCAAGTTCGACGCGAACATTGACAAGAAGACCAAGAAGCTTATCGACAGTCCGCGCACCGAGCAGGCCAAGTCGTTTGTGACCAAGATCTGGAACGCCAGCCGCTTCCTGCTTATGAACATGGAGGGCTACACGCCTGGCGAGCCCGTCGTGGAGACTCCGGCCGACGCCTGGATGTTCAGCCGTCTGGCCAAGGCCGTCAAAATGGTCACCGAGGGCATCGAGAACTACACCTTTGGCGACATGGCCCGCGGCGTGCAGCAGTTCTTCTGGAACGAGGTCTGCGACTGGTACGTCGAGGTCACCAAGGCCCGCCTGAAGGGCGAGGGCCGTCTGCAGGCGCAGCGCAACCTGATCTTTGTGCTCGATACCTCCATTCGCCTGATGCACCCGCTTATGCCGTTTGTCACCGAGGAAATCTGGGATAACATGCCGGCGAGCGTGCTCGATCTGGACGCCGAGGGCAACGTGAACCGCGCCGAGGCGCTCATGATCGCCAAGTGGCCCGAGCCCGCCGACTACGCCAAGTATGTTGACGAGGACGCCGAGCGCGCGTTTGAGCTGTGCCGTACCGTCGTGTCTGCCGTCCGCGCCACGCGTTCGCGTTATCGCTTGAGCCCCAAGGCCGAGCTCGACGTGGTCGTGCGTGCCGGTGCCGAGGATATCGAGAAGCTCGAGAGCCTGCGTTCGACCATCGAGCCGCTGGCCAACACTGCCTCGCTGGTCATGGGTACCGACGTTGAGAAGCCGGCTGCGAGCATCGCTGTTGTTGACAGCGGCGTCGAGGTCTTTGTGGTGCTCGAGGGCAAGGTTGACCTTTCGGCCGAGAAGGCTCGCCTGGAGAAGGAGATTGCCGCGGCCCAGAAGGAGCTGGCCGGCTGCGAGAAGACGCTCGCCAATGAGGGCTTTGTGGCTAAGGCCGCGCCTGCCGTGGTGCAGAAGAAGAGGGACCGTGCAGCAGAGCTCAAGGAGATCCTGGCGGCACTGACTGCTCAGGTTGCTGACTTCTCGTAAGGTTTACTCTGGGGCGCGTCCCGACGCTTTGCTCGCTACTGCGAACAGTCCTGCGCAAGACGGACAGCACATTTAGTGCTGTCCTTTGCGTGCGGAACTTGTATCGAGCAAAGCGTCGGGCCGCTCCCAGTTCGTTTACGTTGTCGTTTGCATCTGGTTGGTTAGGGCCACATGGCTGATGCCTTGATCTCGCTGCAAAGCGGTGTTTGGCTGATATTTTGAATGGGAGGGGCTCGTTGTTGATTCGGGCCTCTTTTCATGTTGAGGGGACTTTGGTTTATGCCTAAGCGTTCGGGGTCGTATTCTGTGCCGTTCTCGTTTGAGTTGCTTTCGTTTGATGAGGCTGTGGGACTTGCTGCTGATACGGGGCGGATTTCTGGGGATGCTGGGCCTCTGCTCGAGACGGTTGTCGATATGCTCGATGAGTTGGGGCGTCCGGACGAGTATTTCGATTGCATTCAGGTTGCCGGTACTAATGGCAAGACTTCGACCACGCGTTTTTCGGCCGCCATCCTTCGCGGCGAGGGGCTCAAGACCGCGCTGTATACGTCACCGCAGCTGGTTCGCTACCCCGAGCGCATGGAGGTCGATGGACGCGTCGTGAGCGACGAGGCGTTTGCCCGTGGCGTTTCGGCCGCTGTTGAGGCGGGGCATCGAGTGAATGTCCGTCGTGTGGCGGCGGGGGAGCGCGCCTATGCCATCACGCCGTTTGACCTGCTGACGGCTGCTGCACTTGTCGTGTTTGCCGAGGCCGCGGTGGATGTTGCCGTGCTCGAGGTTGGCATGGGCGGTCGTTGGGACGCCACGAGTGCGACCGATCCCGTCGCCGTTGCCATTACGGGCATCGGGCTCGATCACATACGTATTTTGGGCGACACGCTCGAGGCCATTGCAGGGGAGAAGGCTGCGGTTATCAAACCCGGGCGCTTGGTTGTTTTGGGCGAGGGCACGCACGAGGCGAGCGTTCAGCGCGTGATGGATGCCCGCTGCCGCGAGTGCGGCATCGTGCCGCTCGTGGTAAGTCACGCTACGACTAAGGTGCCGGCGCATGTGGGCGATACGGTTGAGTTTAGCTGCACCACGCCGCGTGCCATCTATACGTCGAGCATGGTCAAGCCGGCCTATCAGCCGCAGAATGCCGCGTGCGCGATTATGCTTTGCGAGGGGTATCTGGGCCGCGAGCTCGACCACGAGGCACTGGATGCTTCGCTTATGGGCTGCCCCACACCTGGTCGTTTTGACGTGCTGGGGACCGATCCGCTCAAGCTGATTGACGCCTGTCATAACCCCCAGAGCTGCGAGAACTTTGTAAACGCGCTGGACGAGATCGATCCGTGCGTGAAGAACCGCCCCACGCTGCTGTGTGCCGCGCTGGCCGATAAGGACGTGGCGGGCATCGTCGACGTTTTGGTTCCGGCGTTCCCCCGCGTCGTCGTGACCCAGACCGATTCCGACCGCGCCCTGCCGGCAGAGGAGCTCGCCGTCCTCGTTGATGCCGATAAGCTCACGGGCGTATATCCGAGTGTGTCCGAGGCCCTCGCGGCCCTCGATGCCGCCGGCGAGCCTTTCGTAGCCGCCGGCACCATTACCCTAGCCGGCGAAGTAGCCGGCCTGCTTCGCTAACCCATCCCCCCTCATCAGTTGCGGTGAAATACGGACTGTTTTACAAGTCAGAAGCCTCAAACAGTCCGTATATCACCGCAACTCAAAAGCGGTCAATTTGGGACGGGGCTTTTTGGCTGCCCTGTGCCCCGAGTTGACTCGCTCGCCACGAAATGGGCCTATCTACTACGTTTTACCGACTACCCTCGACCATGCCGAGAATCGCGAAATTAAAACCGCAGGTAGACGGCTTGCAGATTTTGCGAAAAACCAGTTATGGTCGACCCATGCGGGTTAAACGTAGTAGATAGGCCGTTTTTGTGGCGCGGTGTTGGTGGGATGTGACAAAGGGACTGTCCCTTTGTCACATTGGCTAGTCTAGGCGGACCGGATCGTGGGGGTAGGCGTTGAGAATCTCGACGCCGTTCTCGGTCACCAGGGCTAGGTCCTCGATGCGGACGCCGGTGCGGCCGGGGAGATAGATGCCCGGCTCGATGGAGAACGTCATGCCCGGCTCTACGACCTGCTCGTTGACGAGTGAAACGTCGCCCGGCTCGTGGTCCTGCAAGCCGATTGAGTGTCCCAGGCGATGCGTAAAGTACTGCCCATAGCCCGCATCCTCAATCACGTTGCGTGCGGCGCGGTCCAGGTCACACATGCGCACGCCCGGTGCGATGAGCGCCTCGGCGGCCTCGTTGGCACGGCGCACGATGTCGTAGATGCGCGCCGTTTCCTCGTCCGGCTCGCCCCAAAAGAACGTGCGCGTCATGTCCGAGCAGTAGTTGCGATGACGCCCACCAATGTCGAACAGCACCACGTCGCCGCGCTTGAGCACGGTGTCGTCGGGCTCGTGGTGCGGGTCGCCGGCGTTGGCGCCAAAGCTCACGATGGGCGGAAAGCTAAAGCCCTCGCAGTCGTGCTTGCGGTACAGGCCGAGCATCTGGTCGGCAATCTCGCGCTCCGTCACGCCCTCGTGGACGAGCTTGATGGCGTCGGCCATCACAGCGTCGTTAGCGGCCGAGGACACGCGCATGAGCTCCTGCTCGGCGGCATCCTTGTAGGTGCGTGCGGCGGTGACGGCAAAGTCGCCCAGGAAAAACTCGCTGGCGGCGTGGCGCTCCATGAGCGGCATCAAAAAGCCGGAGCGCATGACGGTGTCGATGCCGAGCGGTTTGGTCGGGTCGATCTCACGCGCGATGGCGTCGGCCACGACATCGGTGTCGGTGTGGTAGGCAACGCGGGCATTGTCATACTCGGGCAGCTGGTGCAGCGCGTTGACCAAGATCACGGGCTCGTTGCCGCGTGCAAGCAGCACGCCGCAAAAACGCTCGAACATATCGGCATAAAAGCCTGTCAGGTAATAAATCGACCACGGGTCGTTTACGAGCAGCTGCGCGCCGGGGTGTTGAGCCTCGAGCGCATCGAGCACGCGCGCCACACGCTGGTCATTGACATGTGCCATGAATCATCCTTTCGCTAGGGTGCCACCATGGTATCCCAAACCCGGCACATAGGGACGTTCCTTTTATGCTGGCACTTTGGGACACTCCTTTGCATCCCATGCGGCCCTCATAAGTTGCGGTGAAATACGGACTGTTTAGCGGCCTGAAGCCATAAAACAGTCCGTATTTCACCGCAACTTATGAGGGCAGGGTGGATGGCGGGGTAGCTAAATGAGCCCCGTCCTCAATTAGCTGCTTAGGCGGGGTCGATGTCCATGCTGGCGATTAGGTTGATGTTGGTGTCTAGGAGGTTCTCTAGCACGACGTCGCCCATGCGGATGGGGGCTTTGACCACTAGTCCGCGGATGAGGGCCATGGCTTGGGCGTGGAGTTCTAGCGGGATGGCTTCGGCGGTGCGCACGGGGAGCAGGGCTTCGTCGCCGCCAGATACTGCCACGGTCGTCGTGAGTACGCGCATGGGGCAGGTGAGCTCCTGATGTGCGAACTTATCACCACGCGGGCAGTTGTTGCCGGTTACGGAGCGCACCGCCGCAACGTAGCCATCGGCGTCACGCTCTACCTCTACGGTTAGGAGGCACTCGGATGGGCAGGTGGTGCAGTTGAACTGTAGCGTTTCAATCGCGTTCGTGCTCATGGTTTATGCCTCCTCAACGGGATCGACGGATAGGACTATCTCGCTAACGCCCATGTCGAGTGCGCGCTGTATCACCTTCGCCGGTAGCGGGAAACTCTCCATTACGCTCGGTTTAAACGGGCGGACCTTGACTGCATACAGTTCCTCGCCGCCTGCCAGAATGCGCACGCGGGCGGCGTCGACGGGTCGGCGTACGCGGAAGTTGAGCTTGGTGAGTGCCACAGCCGTAAAGCGTCCCGGCAGCGCGTATCCCGCAATGCCGGCAGGGGAGACGGCGAGCTCGCAGTCCGGAACGGCGCCCGCGCCGGTCCCCAGAGCCCACGCCGCCGCTGCCGCACCGGCGCGCTCGGACTCGGTCGTCACGTTGTCGGCCAGGTCGTGCACGTGCAGCACGTTGCCGCAGGCAAAGATGCCCGGCACGCCCGTTTGCAGGCTCTGGTCCACCACGGCGCCGCGCGTTCG
>CABUZD010000098.1 GCA_902495945.1 uncultured Collinsella sp. | reverse complement strand
GTCCTGCTCCTTCGGAGCTGCGGACAAGGCGCCACACTGGTCTGCGGAGTGTTCTGAAAACTAAGCCCGGCCCCCGCCTGCGGTGACTTGGCTGCGCGGCCTGCGATGGGGCCGTTGTTGGTTGGGGCCGCTGGGCTGATGTGGGGGCGCGTGGCCGTTGCGGGCCCTGGTCCCGGCGGCAGCTTCGGCGCTTCGCGCCTGCCGCCTATGGGGACTGCGGGGCGCGGCCGGCAGCTGCGGCGCGTTGCGCCTGCTGCCTGCGGGGACTTTGGGGTCGATTGGGGTTGTCTGCACAATTCGCGGTATTATGTTGCGGAGTTTTGAAAGGAGCCGCTGGTGGTCACGACGACATTTGCCTCGCCTTTGGGCGAAATCTTGCTTGCCGCTGATGGCCGCGGTCTGACGGGGCTTTGGTTTGAGGGACAGGAGCACTTTGGCTCCACGCTTCTCAAAGAAGATCCCGAACATGTTGAAGGCGCCGATGCAGTTTCTGGTGCTGGCGGCATGTCGTCGGTGAGTCCGGCAAATGGTGCGGCGTCTTCGGTGCTTGAGCGTTCCTGGGCTTGGCTGAATGCTTATTTTGCGGGGCAGGAGCCTCGGTTTACGCCGCCGTTGCATATGATTGGCACGGCATTTCAGCGTGAGGTTTGGTTTGAGCTGCTCTCTATCCCGCGTGGCGAGGTCGCTACGTATGGCGAGATCGCTCAGCGCGTTGCGGCTCGACATCGTGTGCCGGGAAACGAGGCACCTGTTGTGTCTCCCCGTGCCGTGGGGGCCGCAGTCGCGCGTAATCCCATTTCGATTATTGTGCCGTGCCATCGCGTGGTTGCCGCCGACGGGTCGCTCAACGGATATGCCGGCGGGCTTGATCGCAAGGAGTGGCTGCTTCGGCTTGAGGGCGCGTACGAGGAATAACGCTCGAACACTTTGCATAACTAGGACGCCGTGAAAGAACGGGACACGCTTTCCGAATGGAGGCTCAGACGGAAACTACGTCCCGGAATTCCGTTTTAAAGCGGGACACGCTTTCCGAATGGCGTCCCAAGCGGAAACCGTGTCCCGGAATACAGCCTCAGAGTGGGGCGTCGTTTCCGGTTGAGACCACCTGCTTGGACATCTTTCTACGCCCGCTCCTGCAGGGCGTAGATCGATTTGTCCATGTTGAACAGATAAGCCACAACGCAGACGATAAAGAACGCCGGCAGATTACCGAAACCGAAGACCTCGCAGCCAATGAGGATCGGCGCGAGCAGCGTGTTGGTGGCTCCGCCAAAGACGGCGGCGTATCCCAGCGCGGCGCAAAGTTCGACGGGCATGCCGAGGATTCCGGCGAGCACGACGCCAAGGCTCGCTCCGATGGAGAACAACGGCGTCACCTCGCCACCCTGATATCCTGCGGCAAGCGTGGTAATGGTGAGTGCGAATTTGAGCGCCCAGTCCCAAGGCATGATGGCGTCCTTGCCGTCACCGTTGAGCGCTGCCGATATCAGGTTGGTACCAAGTCCGCAGTATCGCCCCTGCCACAGTGTGAACAGAATCGCTGATAGCGCGATGCCCATAACGGCGATTCGTACATAGGGGTTGGGGAGCAGTCGCGCCGCAAGGGTCTTGGCGTGGGCAAGGCACCAGGCAAAGGCGCCGCCTACCATGCCAAACGCGATACCCAGCACCGCAAGCCGTCCAAGACCGGGGAGATCAAGCGCGTATGAGGCGACAACGGCGACTTCGAACTTCTCGAGTCCCAGGGCGCCGGAGGTCATACTTGCGGCGAGCGAGGCCGTAAGCGCGGGAAACAGCGCGCGGTATTCCATGCGTCCTGCGACCAGTACTTCGATAGCAAAGACCGTGGCAGCAAGAGGCGTTCGAAAGAGCCCGGCAAAGCCAGCGGCCATACCAATGAGCAAAAACGTGTTGCCGGGGTTTCGGAAAGGTAGACGCCTGCCGATCCAGTGCGAGACGGTTGCACCAATCTGCACGGCCACGCCCTCGCGCCCCGCACTGCCGCCAAAGAGGTGCGTCCCCCACGTGCTCAACATAATGAGCGGCACCAAACGCGGGGAGATGGCGTCCTCGCGTCCGTGACCTACGTCAAATACCAGGCTCATGCCCCGATCGGTGCCTTTGCCCCAGGTGCGGTAGGAAAATACGATGGCAAAGCCCATGAGGGCGAGGAAGGGAAGGAGCAGTGTGATGTGTTCGTCGCGGAAGGCGCCGATTGCCAGAAGCACGCATCCAAAGAGTGCGCAGATGGCGCCAACGATGATGCCGATAGGGATTCCGACGGCACCCATAAGCACGAGGCCGCTATAGGTGTTGAGCAAGCGTTTGATTCTGCTCGATACGTTGCTTTCCGACATTTCTCCTCCAAAACAAAAAAGACTCCTGCCGCGGCGTGATGCCCAAGGGGTATCACGTAACAGCAGAAGTCATCAGCAACAAGGCGGTTTAGGGCGACGCGACAGCTTAGCTAGCGCACCCAGCGGAGACATTCATTCCGCAGCGGCATCATAGCGGTGGGCGAGGCTTGGGTCAAATGGTTGACCTGGGTAGCCTCAATGCCTCGCCTACACCCGCCGTTTCCCCATATAAAACCTGCCAAAATGAACCTGTCCCTTTTTGGTCGGTGCGAAATGGGTAATACTAAAGAGTTATCCGACCAGATGGGAACCGATCGATGGCCTATATCGAATTCAAAGACGTCATCAAAGCATACGGCGAGGGCGACGCCCGCATTCATGCGCTCGACGGCGCGAGCTTTACGGTCGAGCGCGGTGAGCTCGCCATTATCCTGGGCGCCTCGGGTGCTGGCAAGACCACGGCGCTCAACATCCTGGGCGGCATGGATACGGCGACTTCCGGCACCGTGACGGTGGACGGGCGCGACGTGAGCTCCGCCAACGAGGCGCAGCTTGTTGAATACCGCCGCGCCGATGTCGGCTTCGTCTTCCAGTTCTACAATCTGGTTCCCAACCTGACGGCACTCGAAAACGTTGAGCTCGCAGCTCAGATCTGCCCCGATTCGCTCGATGCCGAGCAAACGCTTCGTCAGGTTGGCCTGGGCGACCGCCTCGCTAACTTTCCGGCGCAGCTTTCGGGCGGCGAGCAACAGCGCGTGTCCATCGCCCGCGCGCTGGCCAAGAACCCCAAGCTACTTTTGTGCGACGAGCCCACGGGTGCACTCGACTACAAAACTGGCAAGCAGATCTTGCAACTGCTGCAGGACACCTGCCGCAAGCAGGGCATTACGGTCATCATCATCACGCACAACTCCGCGCTCGCGCCCATGGCCGATCGCCTGATTCGCTTTAAGAGTGGTCGCGTGGAGAGCGAGACGGTCCAGCAAAATCCCGTGCCTATCGAGACGATCGAGTGGTAGCGCCCATGGACCAGGACCGCCAAAACAGCCTACGCCGCGACGCGCAGGACGCGGAGCGCGAGCAGGATTTTACGACCTACCGCACTGCCCAAAGCTCAAACGATATGGTGCCGACGGTTTTTCGCCGTGGCATCTACCGCACAATCCGAGGCAGTCTTAAGCGCTTCTTGTCAATCGTGGTCATCACCGCGCTTGGCGTGAGCGTGATGTGCGGCCTTAAGGCGGGTTGCGAGGACCTGTGCGATTCGGTTGACGCCTACTTCGACCAGCAAAATGTCTATGACATTAACGTACAGTCGACCTATGGCCTGACCGACGATGATCTCGCCGCCATCCAAGAGGTCGATGGTGTCGAGACGGCCGAGGGCATCTACACCGAGACCGCCTACACCGCCGTGGGCACAACGCGCGAGCGCGTGGTCGTGCAGAGTCTCTCCAAGGAGAACATCGATCAGCCGGTGCTCGTGAACGGCGATTTGCCCGAGAGCGCCGATGAAGTCGCGGTGACTTCGAAGTTCCTGAAGGCATCGGGCAAGAAAATCGGCGATACGGTGAGTTTTGCCGCCAATGACGCGAGCTCGTCCAATCAAAGCGCCAAGGACCAGTTTGCCGCGGGCGATTACACCATTACGGCTGAGGTCCTCGACCCCACTGATGTAAGTTCTGACTCGACAGTCAACGCCTTTCGCGCTGCTTCGGCGGCGGACTATAAGTTCTATGTGAGCGAGGACGCCGCGACATCTTCTTCCTACTCCGCGGTCCACGTGATCGTCGAGGGAGCCAAGAGCCTCAACTCCTATTCGGATTCCTACGCGGCAAAGATCAATGAGGTCAAGGGCAATATCGAGAAGATCCGCGAGGAGCGTGAGAAGGCGCGCGCTCAGGAACTGACGGTCGACACGCCGGCAAGCTTGGATGCGGCCGAGCGCCAGGCGAATATGCTCTTTGGGATTGAGCAGGACAACATCAATCGCATGGCCGAGGGCAGCGACGAGCGTGCGCAGGCGCAAGCCGACCTGGACCAGCGCCGTGCCGCCGCCGACCAGCAGTTTGCCGATGCCCGCGCCGAGCTCTCTGACCTTGGTGAATGCACCTGGTACATCCAGGACCGCGGCAATATCGCAAGCTACTCGAGCGTGGAGAGCGATAGCTCGTCAATTGAGGCCATCGCCACGGTGTTCCCGTTCATCTTCTTTATCGTCGCCGTGCTCATCAGCCTCACCACCGCCACGCGTATGGTCGAGGAGGAGCGCACGCTCATCGGCCTGTATAAGGCGCTCGGTTATTCGCGCGGGCGCATTCTGTCCAAATACGTGGACTATGCGCTGTGGGCTTGTCTGATCGGCGGCGTGCTCGGCAATATCATCGGATTTGTGGGCCTGCCGCTGTTCCTGTTTACGGTGTTCGACGACATGTACTCGCTGCCCCAGATGCTGCTTTCGTACGACATCGTGTCCTCGATCGTTTCGGTGGCGCTGTTTGCCGTGGGCGTGGTGGGCGCCACGATTATCGCCTGCCGCCACGAGATGGCCGAGACCCCGGCCTCGCTTATGCGTCCCAAGGCCCCGCGCGCTGGCTCGCGCATCTTGCTCGAGCGCATCGGCTTTATCTGGCGCCGCATGGGCTTTTTGAACAAGGTCGCTGCACGCAACCTATTCCGCTATAAAAAGCGCGCCTTTATGACCATCTTTGGCATCGCGGGTTGCACCGCGCTTGTGATCTGCGGTATGGGTATTCGCGACACGTCGGTCGCGCTTTCGCCCAAGCAGTACGGCCACATCACACGCTACGATCTGCTGGCGGTCGCCAATCCCGACGATTTTTCGCAGACGTGCGCGGCGCTCGACGAGCGAAGCGCGGTCAAGGATTCCGGTGTGACCGTAACTTCGACGCTGCCGATTATGACCGACAACGTCACCTTTACGTTTGGCGGCAAGAGCGAGACCGTGCAGCTGATTGTGGTGCCCGATGACCGCACGGGTGACTTGGGCGACTACGTGCGCCTGGAGGACGAGTCCAAAGAACCGCTGCCTTTGCGTGACGGAGACGTGTATCTGAGCAAAAGTTCACAGCTGGTGCTGGGGATACAGCCGGGCGATACGGCGCACGTCCAGGATTCGTCGCTCAATGTTGCCAAGGTCAAAGTCAGTGACATTTCGCTTAACTATCTGGGCAACACGCTTTACATGACGCAGGGCACCTATGAGCGTGCGTTCGGTCGAAGCGCACGTCTTAACGGCGTCTTTGTGCTGCTTAAGGGTTCGTCGGCCGACCAGATTGCGTTTAGCAAGAATCTTAAGAGTGACGGTTGGCTTACGATTTCGAGTACGGCCGAGCATTGGGAAAACTATGAGGCGAACTTTACGATTATCAATTCGGTCGTTGTGCTCGTGACCTTTATGGCAGCGTGCCTATCGTTTGTGGTGGTGTTTACGCTGTCCAACACAAATATCTCCGAGCGCGAGCGCGAGCTGGCGACCATTAAGGTGTTGGGCTTCCGTCGCGGTGAGGTGCACCATTACGTCAACAAGGAGACGTTGATCCTCACGGCGATCGGCGCTGCGCTGGGCGTGCCGCTGGGCGGCTTGCTGGCCGAGAGTTTTACGTACATTTTGCAGATGCCGTCGCTGTACTTTGACGTCGAGGTCGAGCCGCTAAGCTACGTGCTCGCCGTGGTGCTGGCCTTTGGTTTTACGTTTATCGTCAACCTCGCCACCAATCGTACCCTCAACAAGATCGACATGGTCGGCGCCCTCAAGAGTGCCGAGTAGCCTGTTCTGGGATTCAAGTTCTAGCGAGCTGCCGACGCGCCCGCAGCAGCATTTTTGCATAAACCGCCCCGCCAAATGCATACTTTGACGGGGCGGTTGCTTTTTGCCCACTGGTACCCCAGGGGGCGGCGTGCAAATTCCGGAGTAGGCTTATAGGACAAAATGTGTGTCTACTTTAGGGGTATCGGCGCAGGTCGATGCCCCTTTTTCAGCCGTTTAAATTCCGTGCCCGCTTTTAACCGCTCG
>CABUZD010000097.1 GCA_902495945.1 uncultured Collinsella sp. | reverse complement strand
GCATTCAGGTGCCTGCCGATGGCGTGTATGAGGGTCTGGTGCTGGTCGATGATACCGTGTGGCCCGCTGCCGTGAACGTCGGCCTGCCGCCGACGTATGCCGACGATGCCGCTTCGGCGCATCTCGAGGCTAACTTAATTGGTTATACGGGCGACCTGTACGGCGCTTCCGTTTCGCTGGCGTTTACGCGCTGGCTACGCCCCTCGCGTGTGTTCGATTCGCTGGATGAGTTGATCGCGACCGTCGAGGGTAATATCGAGGACATTCGTCACAACTTGGGTGAGCAGGGGGTGAGCATCCGTGATTAGCGATGAGGAAAAAGACCAGGTACGCGCTGCGTCCGACTTAGTCGCCATCGTGCAGGAAACGGTTGAGCTCAAGCCCCGCGGCCACGAGTTTTGGGGTTGCTGCCCCTTCCATGGCGAAAAGACGCCGTCATTCCACATTATCCCCGCCACGCAGGTGTGGCATTGCTTTGGTTGCGGTGAGGGCGGCGACGTCTTCACCTATATCATGAAGCGCGAGAACCTGAGCTTTCCCGAGTCAATCCGTTATTTGGCCGATCGCGCGGGTATTGAGCTGCATGACACCGGAGATCGCCGCGAGCGCGGCACCAAGCGTGCCCGCATCTACGATCTGTGCGCCGAGACGGCCCAGTTCTACCACACCATGCTTATGCGCGGTAAGGACGGCCGTCCGCGCGAGTACTTTGCCAGCCGCGGCATGGGTGGTGACGTCTGCCGCCGCTACTGCCTGGGTTTTGCGCCGGGCCGCAATATGCTGGTGTCGCACCTGTCCCAGGCGGGCTTTACCCTGCAGGAGATGATCGACGCCAATGTTGCCGTGAGCCGCGGGCGAGGGCAGCTTGCCGACCGCTTCTACGACCGCGTGATGTTTCCCATCTTTGACGAGCAGGGTCACAACATTGCCTTTGGCGGTCGCATCATGGGTGACGGCCAACCCAAGTACCTTAATACCGCCGAGACGAGCGTGTTCCATAAAAAGCGAAACCTCTACGGCTTTAATTGGGCCAAGGAGTATATCGTCGCGCAGGATACCGCCATCGTGGTGGAGGGCTATACCGACTGCATTGCCTGCTGGGAGGCGGGGATTAAAAACGTTGTCGCTACGCTGGGCACCGCGCTCACGGAGCATCACGTCAAGACGCTCACCCGTTTTGCCAAGCGCATCGTCTATATGTTTGACGGAGACGCCGCGGGCCAGAAGGCCGCTCGCCGTGCGATTCAGTTTATCGAGCAGGATTCGATGGACCTGCGCTGCGTGGTGCTGCCCGACGGCAACGATCCTATGGAGTTTATTACGGCACATGGTGGACAGGAACTGCAGACGCGCATCGACGCTGCCGAGCCGCTTATGGACTTTGTTTACCGTTCGCTGCAGGAGTCGAGCGACATCACCACGCCAGGCGGTCGCGCTAAGGCGCTGGAAGATGCGCTGACGCTTATCTATCCGCTGCGCGATAGCTATATGATCGACACGTACTTTATCCAGATTGCCGACCTGTTGGGTTTGGATCTGGAGACCGTGCGTGCGAGCTCGGGCCGCGTGTTTCGCGACGTCGCCAAGCGCGAGGATGCGGAACGCCGTCGCGAGCAAAACTATGACCGCCAGAGGGCGCAGGCCGAACGTTTTGGAAATGCGGGCGGTCGGGCATCGGGTTCTCGCGATGCCGGTCGCGGTGCTTGGGCGTCGGGCGCTACGCCGCCGGTGTCCGCGCCGGTCGAGGAAGAGCCGTACGACTACGTCCCGCTCGATGCCTACGGTGCCGCGCCCGCGGAGGTCGTCGACGACCTTCCGCCGATCGATGTGCCTGATGGTATGGGCGCTGTGCCTGTGGCTGACGGTTCGGGCGCACCGGCTGCGGCGGCGCCGATGGTTCTTACCGATCTTGAGCGCAAGTCCTTGGCAGGGGAGCGCGAGCTGCTGACGATGCTCACGAGCTACCCCGACCTGTTCCGCACGTATGCCGACCGCATCTGCTCCATCGAGTGGGTTGACCCACGTCACGAGTCCATCGCGTGGGCCGTTCTGGCTACGCCGCCGGGAACCGATCCTGCAGCTTGCATGGATGCGGCACGCTCGGTGTGTCCCGAGGCGGCAACGCTTGTGAGTGCCGGGCGCATCTCGGCGACGAGCAAGCACCCCACCGAGACGAACATTGTGTTTATGCTCGATACGCTCGAGCTCTACACCATCAAGCGCCGCATGCGTGCCGCACAGGCCAAGCTGCGCCAGGACCGTTCGCTCGATGATGAGGGCCGTCGTTCGCTGACCGTGCAGGCCGCGCGGGACTCGCAGCGTCAGCGCGAACTGCAAAAGTCGATCGGCGGCGTGGCGGACCCGTTCCGTTTGATCGGCCTGGAGGCCGCAGGCACTGAACAAGCCTAGATGTTGTGGTCAACCAGCGTATTCTCGCCTATATCCAGTCCTCTTTTTGGGTATAGACGTCAATGTGTGTGCTAAAGTATTGAGTCCTGTGGACTATGAAGGGAGAATCTGTGCCAAAAAAGACTGAGAGCACGGGTACTGGGCTGGAATCCTACGTTGCAAAGCTCATGGGCAACGGCTCAAACAGGACTTCGGTAACCGAGGATGAGATTCAGGTCGCCCTGAAGGATATCGATGTTTCTGACGAGCAGCTCACCGCGGTGTATTCCGCGCTGCGCAACAGCGGCATCCAGATTATCTCCGCGAGCGGTAACGACGACGCCCCCATGGACGTCGACGATGACGATAACGATACCGATACCGACGATTTCGATGACGACGACGAGCACGATTCCGGCTCGCTTGACGATCATGAGCTCAAGATGGCCCGTCAGGCCGACGCCGAGATGGGTTCTTCCAAGAGCAAGAAGAAGCGCACCGTGCGCACGTCCCGTTCACGCTCCCGCGTGCGTGGCATCGATGCCTCCACGGTGATGCTGACCGGCGATCCGGTTCGTATGTACCTCAAGGAGATCGGCAAGGTCGACCTGCTGACCGCCTCCGAAGAGGTCGATCTGGCCATGAAGATCGAGGCCGGTCTCGAGGCCACCGAGAAGCTCGAGGCTGCCGAGGCGGGCGAGCTCGAGCTCACGCGTGCCGAGATGCGTCGTCTTACGCGCATTGAGAACGTGGGCCTCGAAGCCAAGCAGGCACTCATCAGCGCAAACCTGCGTCTGGTCGTCTCCATCGCCAAGCGCTATGTCGGTCGCGGCATGCTGTTCCTGGACCTGATCCAGGAGGGCAACCTCGGTCTGATCCGCGCCGTCGAGAAGTTCGACTACCAGAAGGGATTTAAGTTCTCCACGTATGCCACGTGGTGGATTCGTCAGGCCATTACGCGCGCTATCGCCGACCAGGCCCGTACCATCCGTATTCCCGTGCACATGGTCGAGACCATCAACAAGCTCGTCCGCGTGCAGCGCCAGCTCCTTCAGGACCTGGGTCGCGACCCGACCCCCGAGGAGATCGGTGCCGAGATGGACATGAGTGCCGACCGCGTCCGCGAGATCCAGAAGATTTCGCAGGAGCCCGTTTCGCTCGAGACCCCCATCGGCGAGGAAGAGGATTCTCAGCTGGGCGACTTTATCGAGGACTCCCAGGCCATCGTTCCGCCCGATGCGGCCAGCTTCTCCATGCTGCAGGAGCAGCTCACCCAGGTGCTCGATTCGCTTGCCGATCGTGAGCGCAAGGTTATCGAGCTGCGCTTTGGCCTTGTCGACGGACATCCCCGTACGCTCGAGGAAGTCGGCCGCGAGTTTGGCGTCACGCGCGAGCGCATCCGCCAGATTGAGTCCAAGACCCTGGCCAAGCTCCGCCACCCGAGCCGCTCGAGCAAGCTGAAAGACTATATTGAGTCTTAACCTCGCAAGCAAGAAGCGCCCTCAAGCACATCCGCTTGAGGGCGCTTTTATGTAGTCGTTGGGGACGTTCTTGAATGACTGGTCGTTTAAGTACGTCCCCAATGACTAGGGCGGAAAATTTCTTAAAAAAGTTCTTGCCCTAAGCTGATTCGTCCGTATAATAAACTTCGTTGCTTGAGAGCACGCACCTATTCCTCGGTAGCTCAATGGTAGAGCACGCGGCTGTTAACCGCGCTGTTGTAGGTTCGAGTCCTACCCGGGGAGCCAGGTTGTAAGACCCGTCGCTTATGCGGCGGGTTTTTTCATGCCGCGATCGCCTGGCGCGAACGTTGCCATATCAACATTTCGTGTCGAGGATGTAATCCCGCGACCCACCACCTCAACATGGCGCGGTCGTTGTAGAATATTGCAATGATTGCTCCCACGAGATGGTGCCGTGAGCACCAGATAAGGAGATTCTTGTGTCTGAGACCATTAACGGCAGCCTGAGCGTCTCGAACGACGTTATTGCCGATATTGCCGGTTATGCCGCGATGACGTGCTATGGCGTCGTCGGTATGGCCGAACAGCTCCAGGGCGCCGAGAGCGTGCGCCTGCTTGCCGGTCAGCGCCTCCGCAAGGGCGTGCTTGTCTCCGCCGACGAGAACGGCCTTACGGTCGATCTTCACGTCGTGCTCGAGAACGGCGTCAACATGAAGTCCGTCTGCCACAATCTTTCGAGCTCCGTTGCCTTCACCCTGCAGGAGATCGCCCAGATCGATCCCGCCAGCCTTAAGATCGGCATCCACATCGACGCGCTCAAGAGCCGTCTGAACTAGCATCCGAAAACGGAGATTCAAATACCCATGATTGCAAAGACCATTCGCACCTGTTTTCCGATCGCTGCGGCTGCTGTTTCCGACAAGGCCGAGGAGATCAACAAGCTCAACGTCTTCCCCGTACCCGACGGCGATACCGGCACCAACATGTCGCTCACGCTCGCCTCGGTGACCAAGGAGCTCTCCGCCCTTCCTGCCGACGCTGACATGGAGGCCATCGCCGGCGCCATCACCCACGGCTCCCTCATGGGCGCCCGCGGTAACTCCGGCGTCATCACGTCGCAGATTCTGCGCGGCGTGGCCGAGGGCCTTGTCTCTGCCGACGATCCAATTACGTCCGCTAACATCGCCTTCGCCTTCCGTCGCGCCGTCAAGGTTGCCTTCCAGGCTGTTCGCAAGCCCATCGAGGGCACGATCCTCACGGTGCTGCGCGATGTCTCGACCAAGGCCGACGAGTGCGAGAAGAAGAAGTTCTCGGCCGAGGACGCGCTCGACGCCATCGTTGTCGAGGCCTACCAGTCCGTCGCTCGCACGCCCGACCTGCTGCCCGTCCTCAAGGAGAACGGCGTGGTTGACTCCGGCGCCTTCGGCTTTGCTATTTTCCTTGAGAACTTTGTTGCCGCCGCGCTTGGCCGCAGCACCGTTGTCGAGGATTTCTCCGCCACGTTTGATTCCGCTGGCTCTGCCCGCGACGCGGCCCTTGGTCGCGTTGAGATCGAGGCCAACGACGATTGGGAGGGCTCGGAGTTCCGCTACTGCAACGAGTTCCTGTTTAAGGCCGACGCCCCGTTTGACGAGGACGAGTGCCTTAAGTTCCTGGGTTCCATGGGCGACTGCGAGCTACTCGTGGGCGCCTATCGCGACTACTAGATCCATGTGCACTCCAACACCCCCAACCTGGTGCTCGAGCACATGCTGCAGCTTGGTCAGATCTATGAGGTCTTTATCCACAACATGGAGATGGAGGCCCACGACCGTACCGCCAAGATCCACGAGGATCAGGAAAAGGCCGACGAGCCCGCCAAGGCCCTGGGCTTTGTCGCCGTTGCCGCCGGTTCCGGCGAGGCCGACATCCTCAAGTCCCTCGGCGTCGACGTGATCGTGTCGGGTGGTCAGACCATGAACCCCTCGACTGCAGACCTGCTGGGCGCCGTTGACCAGGTCAACGCGACCTCGGTCATCATCCTGCCCAACAACGGCAATATCCGCATGGCTGCCGAGGCTGCCGCTTCTGCCTGCACGGACAAGAAGGTTGCCGTCGTTCCCACCAAGACCGTCCCGCAGGCCTTCTCCGCGCTGTTTGCCGTCCTGCCCGATTCCGAGCTCGAGGACGCCGTCGCCGCCATGGTCGACGCCATCAGCGAGGTCCGCGATGGCGAGGTCACCCGTGCCGTGCGCGACTCCAGCGCCTCCGACGGCTCGCCGATTCACTCCGGTGACGTCATGGGTATCATTGCCGGCTCCATTGACGTGGTCGGCTCCGACGTGAAGCAGGTCACGCTCGATTGCATCAACCGCATGCAGGAGGAAGAGGAGGGTGACGCGCTGACGATTCTGGCCGGCGAGGAGCTGTCCGATGAGGACTTCCAGGAGATCGTCGACGCTATCGAGGAGGCTCAGCCCGATCTGGAGATCGACGCCCATCGTGGCGAGCAGCCGCTCTATCCCGTGATCTTCTCGATCGAGTAGGCAACTGCCCATGTCCGAGCTGTGCTCCGTGCCGCGCGTCTCGGAGCGCTTTGCCCAGAGCAATGCGCTCGACGAGGATATCGCGCGACTCAAATATGTTTCGGGTAAACGTGAGGAGGCCCTTCGCCGTCTGGGAATTCGGACGGTGGGGGACCTCCTTCTCCAT
>CABUZD010000096.1 GCA_902495945.1 uncultured Collinsella sp. | reverse complement strand
TGTGGGACGGCGAGATTCGCATGGCCAACCTGTCCGTGATCTGCAGCCACAGCGTCAACGGCGTGGCCAAGATCCACTCCGACATCATCAAGAACATCGTGCTCAAGGACTTCTATGCCCTGACGCCCGAGAAGTTCAACAACAAGACCAACGGTATCTCGCACCGTCGCTTCTTTGCCGAGGCCAACCCCACCTACGCCAAGCTCGTGACCGAGGCTATTGGGGACGGCTGGCTGAAGGACGCCTTTGAGCTGGAGAAGCTCAAGGAGTTTAAGGACGACACCGAGTTCCTTAAGGCCGTGGGTGCCTCCAAGCGCGCCAACAAGGAGCGCCTGGCCGCCTACGTCAAGGCCGAGACCGGTCTGGTCATTGACCCCAACACCGTCTTCGATGTTCAGGTGAAGCGCTTCCACGCCTATAAGCGCCAGCTCATGAACATCATGAAGGTGATGGACATCTACAACCGTCGCATCGCGGATCCCAACTTCCACGTGACGCCGACGACCTTCATCTTCAGTGGCAAGGCTGCCTCGAGCTACACCTTCGCCAAGGAGACCATCCGCCTCATTAACTCCGTGGCCGACGTCATCAACAACGACCCGCGCGTCAACGAGGTTATGAAGGTCTGCTTTATCCCCAACTTCCGCGTGAGCAACGCCCAGCTCATCTACCCCGCCGCCGAGATCTCGGAGCAGATCTCCACCGCCGGCAAGGAGGCCTCTGGCACGTCCAACATGAAGCTCATGATGAACGGCGCCATTACGCTGGGCACCCTCGACGGCGCCAACATCGAGATCGCCGACCTGGCCGGCCGCGAGAACGAGGCCATCTTTGGCCTGACCGCCCCCGAGGTCGAGCAGCTCTGGGCATCCAATAGCTACTTTGCGTGGGATACCCTCAACGGCGACCGTGAGCGCCTGGGCCGCGTGATGGACGAGCTCAAGGACAACACCTTCGCGGGTCTTTCGGGCAACTTCGAGAGCATCTACAACGAGCTCATGAACAACAACGACCCCGACCTGGTCATGGCCGACTTCCGCAGCTACGTGGATGCATGGGAAAAGCTCACCGGCAGCTACGGCGACCAGGAGACCTGGAACCGCAAGGCCCTGCTCAACACCGCCTCGAGCGGTTGGTTCTCGAGCGACCGCACCATTCGCGAGTACCGCAACGAGATCTGGCACGCGTAAAGGCTGCGAGCTCCCCTATGCCAGCACGGCATTACTCGACAGGTGTGACGTTGCGCCGCGCCCGTCGCTAATGGGTTTAGGAACATCGATGACAGAAGGAGAAATCGATGAGTAAGAAAGAATGCATCGCGATGCTCCTCGCAGGAGGACAGGGCAGCCGATTGGGGGCACTCACCCAAAAGATCGCTAAGCCGGCGGTTAGCTTTGGTGGCAAGTTCCGCATTATCGACTTTTCGCTCTCCAACTGCTCCAACTCGGGCATCGACACGGTGGGCGTTCTGACGCAGTATCGCCCCTACCTGCTGCATGCCTACGTGGGCTCCGGCGAGGCGTGGGATCTGGACAGCCGCGACGGCGGCGTGTCGATCCTGCCGCCGTACGAGACGCAGACCGGCGGCGCCTGGTATGCGGGCACGGCCGACGCCATTACGCAAAACCTCGACTACATCAAGGCCAACGACCCCAAGTACGTCCTGATTCTTTCGGGCGATCACCTGTATCGCATGGACTACCGCAAGATGCTCAAGACGCACATTGAGAACAACGCCGACCTCACGGTAAGCGTTATGCCCGTGCCGTGGGAGGAGGCCAGCCGCTTTGGCATCCTGACCACCGACCCCGAGGACGGCCGCATCACCAAGTTCACCGAGAAGCCCGATAAGCCCGATTCGAATCTCGCGTCCATGGGCATCTACATCTTCTCGGCCGACGTGCTGATCGAGGCGCTCGAGGAGGACGCTCTGGACCAGCGCTCGAGCCACGACTTTGGCAAGGACATCATCCCCAAGCTGCTCGGCGAGGGCAAGCGCCTGTACAGCTACGAGTTCCACGGCTTTTGGAAGGACGTCGGCACCATCGCCAGCTTCCACGAGACCTCGATGGACCTGCTTGGCAACAACCCCGAGTTCGATCTGTTTGACAAGCACTTCCCCATCATGTCCAACATCACCACGCGTCCGCCGCACTACATTGGCCCGGATGGCCGCCTGGACGACTGCCTGGTCTCCAACGGCTGCAAGATCTACGGTACCGCTCGCCACTCGATCCTTTCGACCGATGTCATCATCGAGGAGCGCGCCGTGGTCGAGGACTCCGTGCTGCTGCCGGGTGCGCACGTTAAGAGCGGCGCGCACATCTGCCGCGCTATTTTGGGCGAGAACTCCACGGTCGAAGAGGGCGTGAAGCTCGGCTCTGTCGATACCACCAAGGATACGGCCGTCGTTGGAAATGACGTCGTTATCGGGAAGGGGGAATGATCCGATGATCAATCGCAAGGCCATCGGTTATATCACCGCTAACTACTCTTCGACCTACGGCAGCGTGCTGCTCAAGGACCGCCCCATCGCGTCCGTCCCGTTTTTGGGCCGCTACCGCCTGATCGACTTCCCGCTGTCCAACATGATGAATGCCGGCATTAAAACTGTCGGTGTCGTTATGCCGGGCAACTACCGCTCGCTGATCGACCACGTGGGCTCGGGCAAGGACTGGGGCCTGGACCGCAAGAAGGGCGGCCTGTTCATGGTGCCCGGCAATGCGTATGGCACCACCAAGGGCGGCATGCGCTTCCTGCTGCGCGACATCATTTCCAACAAGACGCTGTTCCAGCGCTCGGACAAGCCCTATGTTGTGATGATGGGCACCAACATCATCTTTAATATGGACCTCAATACCATCATCGACGCGCACGAGAACTCCGGTGCCCAGATGACCGTGGTGTACTGCAAGGCCACACGCAACGTCGATGACGAGACCAAGCTGCAGATCAACGAGAACGGCCGCCTGACGGGCGTGAGCGCCGGCGTCGTGTACGGCGACAACGCCTCTATGGACTGCTGCATCGTCAACCGCGAGACGCTGCTCGAGATTATCGACCACTACCAGGCCGCCGACTATCTGGACCTGCTCGAGGCACTCCAGGGCGACTTTGGCAACATCGACGTTTGCAGCTACGAGTACAAGGGCGAGGTCGTGGGCGTGTTCAGCGAGAAGTCGCTGTATCGCCGCAGCATGGACCTGCTCGACCAGACCGTGGCCGACCAGCTCTTTGACCCCGAGCGCCCGATTCTGACCAAGGCTCACGACGTGCCGCCTTCGCGCTATGCGACCGGCAGCCACGCCTGCAACTCGATCATCTCGGCCGGCTGCATCATCAAGGGCACCGTGCGTAACTCGATCCTGTCGCGCGGCGTCGTGGTCGAGGAAGGCGCCTCGGTGACCAACTCGATCATCAACCAGAGCTGCGTCATCAAGAGCGGCGCCCGCGTTGAGAATGCAATCCTGGACAAGAACAACGTGGTTCCCACCAACACCGAGCTTCGCGGCACGCCCGAGAACATCCTGGTGCTGGGAAAGGCCCCGTTAACTTCTGATATCACCAACGCGAGCTAGCTTTGGCACCGCAACATCGCTCGTAACACGTAGAATAGCCGCCCGGTTTGCGCCAGGCGGCTATTCTCGAATTGCAACAGGGAGACAATATGGCTGATTCCAGCAAAAAGATGCAGATCGTGTTTGCCTCGGCCGAGTGCGCACCGTTTGTTAAGACCGGTGGCCTGGGCGACGTAGCGGGCTCGCTGCCTGCGGCGCTTGTGCGCGCCGGCGCCGAAGTCATCGTGATGGTGCCCAAGTACGCCACCATCAAGGACGAGTACAAGGCGCAGATGGAGCACTTCTCCGACTTTTACGTGAGCCTGGGCTGGCGCAATGAGTACTGTGGACTCGAGAAGCTCGAGCACGACGGCGTCACCTATATGTTCATCGACAACGAGCGCTACTTTGCGCGCGACTATCCGTACGGCTTCTTTGACGACGGCGAGCGCTTTGCGTTCTTCTCCAAGGCCATCACCGAGAGCCTGCAGCACCTGCCGGCCGGCTTTGAGTGCGACATTCTGCACTGCAACGACTGGCAGACCGCGCTGGCGCCCGTGTTTTTGCGCGAATTCTATCAGGGCCTGCCGCTGTATGACCGCGTTAAGACCGTGTTCTCGATCCACAACGTGGCGTTCCAGGGCCAGTTTAGCGACACCGTGATGGAGGACATCCTGGGTGTGGCGCACATTCCGGCAGCCGCCTCGCAGCTGCGTTGCGACGCTTGCAGCATCAACTACATGCTGGGCGCCCTGCGCTATGCCGACGCCATCACCACGGTGAGCCCCACCTATGCCAACGAGATCCAGACGCCCGAATTTGGCGAGGGCCTGGACGGCGTTCTGCGCGAACGTTCGTACGCGCTGCAGGGCATTTTGAACGGCATTGACGTGGCGGGCTTTGACCCGGCAACCGACAAGCGCATTGCCGCCAACTACACGGTTGAGGACCGTTCCGGCAAGGCTGTGTGCAAGGCCAAGCTGCAGGAAGAGCTGGGGCTCGAGGTTCGCGACGACCGTCCGCTTATGGTCATGGTCACGCGTCTGACGCGCCAGAAGGGCTTGGACCTGGTCATGTACGCGCTCGACCGCATCCTGGCCGGCGGCGTGCAGGTGGCGGTGCTGGGCACCGGCGACCGCGACTACGAGGACGGACTGCGTTACTTCCAGGACAAGTACCCCGGCACCATGGCCGCACGCATCGAGTTCGATCCGGCGCTGTCGCAGCGCATGTATGCCGCCGCCGATATGTTCCTGATGCCTTCGAAGTTTGAGCCCTGCGGTCTGTCGCAGATCATCGCCATGCGCTACGGCACCCTGCCCATCGTGCGCGAGACCGGTGGCCTGAAGGACACCGTGCAGCCGTACAACGAGTTTACCGGTGAGGGCACGGGCTTCTCGTTTAGCAACTTTAATGGCGACGAGATGGGCGATGCGGTATTCCGTGCGGCACGCCTGTTCTGGGACAACCGTGATGCCTGGAACCAGCTGGTAACGCAGGCCATGAGCCAGGACTTTAGCTGGACGCGCTCGGCTGACAAGTATCTGGACCTGTACTTCTTTATGCATCCGGAGATTGAGAGGCCGGTGGCGGTTGTCAACGAGACTGAGGCTGCAGCTGAGCCGGTGGCCGTTGAGGAGTCCAAGGCCGAGGAGAAGCCGGTTGAGGCTGAGCCCGCAAAGGCCAAGCCTGAGGTGAAGGCTGAGGTTGCTCCTGAGGCAGAGGCCGAGGTCAAGCCCGCTGCAAAGCCCGCAGCTAAGAAGACCACGACCCGCAAGACGACGGCCAAGAAGGCTACGACAACCAAGGCTGCCGCCACCAAGACCGCCGCAGCAAAGACGACTGCTGCCAAGGCAACGACCACACGCAAACGCACGACCGCCACTGCCAAGAAAGCCGCCGAAGCCGAGACTGCTCCCGAGGTAAAGGCCGAGGTCGCTGAGGCCAAGCCGGCCGCCAAGGCTCCAGCCAAGACCACTGCCAAGAAGTCGACCGCGACCGCCAAGAAGGCAACGGCAGCCAAAAAGACCACGGCAACGAAGTCGACGACCACGAAGACCGCCACGACCAAGGCAGCCGCAAAGCCAGCCGCCAAAGTCGAGGAGACGCCCTCCGAGTCCAAGGCGGAGGCAACCGTCGAGGCCAAGCCCGCCGCCAAGACCACCACGCGAAAGCGCACGACGACGACCAAGAAGACCACGGCAAAGGCCACAACTCCCAAGGCAGAAACTAAGCCCGCTACTGCCAAAGAGGAGCCCAAGGCCGAGGTAAAGGCCAAGCCCGAGCCCGCCAAGGAGACTCCGGTCTCCCCCGCCGCTCCGGCCGAGGAAAAGGCTCCGACCAAGAAGACATCCGTCCGCAAGGCAACGGCCACCCGCAAGCGCCGCTAACCCACAGACGATCAAAACCTCATCAAACCCTATGTAAGGGGCGCTCCAACCGGGCGCCCCTTCTCTGTAGGTAGTTGGTAAAACGATTTTCTAGGACAACCGTTCGCCGATGGTAAACGGATGTTGTTTATACAGCCTGTGTACAACAGATATACTTACATCCTGTGCGTAAAGCCCATGGCCCGCAGGCCATGATTCTATTGAACTGGACCGTACTATGAGATTGATACACAACAGCCGTCTGCCGCAGTTTCGCACTCCGTTTGGCGCTGTGACCACAGGAACTACCCTTTCGCTCTCAGTGATTTTGGAGGATGCCGATCCCGCGCAGGCAACGCTTACGCTGCGAACCTGGGTCGATGAGATTGGTGAGTCTCGATATCCCATGACGCACGAGGGCGACGGCATATTTAGCGTAGAGCTTAAGTGCACCGAGCCCTGTCTTATCTGGTACAGCTTTATCTGCAATATCGAAGGCCAGCCCGAGGTCCGCTTGGGCGCACCGCAAGGACGCACCGGCGGCGAAGGCGTAACCTACAACTACGCCGAGGTGCCGTCATTCCAGGTCACCGTCTACAAACACCGTGAGAACCGTCCCACCTGGTACGAGCGCGGTATGGTCTACCAGATCTTCCCCGATCGCTATGCCCGTGACGAGCACTGGCGCGAGCGCACACTGGCCGAGGTCGAAAAACCGCGTAAGGGCATTCAGCGCCGCATGATCGAGGACTGGAACGAACCGCCTGTGTACGAGCGCGCCGAGGACGGCTCCATCAAGACCT